>JALYMV010000301.1 GCA_030773575.1 Actinomycetota bacterium | reverse complement strand
GCGCGCACTCGACCTCGCCGCTACCGCGCCCGTCGTCGCGTAGTCACCACCCAGACACCTCGCCCGGCCCCAAAAGCCAGGCGACAAGCGGGATTTCGTCATCTCACCACGGGGAACTTCGGGCTAGTAGTACCGGCCCCCGCAATTACGCAGGGTTCCGGCGGCCCCCGGGCGACCGCGCGTACTTACGTGGACCGGCACTAGCCGATCCGCTCGTCGAGGCGGACGTGCACGGTGTCGCCGGGGCCCTTGCCGATGCGCTTGCGGACCTCCGCCTTCACCGGCAGCATGTGCGTGCCGTCGCCGAGGGCCATGAACGAGCTCTCGAACGGCTCGCCGTCGATGGCGCCGCGGACCTTCACGAGGCCCTTCGTGCCGAAGTACTCGGCGGAGCCGTCCATCTTCACCTAGGTCCAGGCTCCCTTGTGCTCTCCCTTGCGCAGGTCGGCGGTGAACTCCTTGAGCATGCGCTCACATCCTCTCGCTCGGCCGGATCGTCACCTGATGAGACCGGCGCCGCGCCGCGGACTCATCGGTCGCCTACCGCAGCACCCGCGTCTCATAGCCGGCCTCGGCCATCGCTGCGAGCACCTGCTCGGCGTGCTCGCGGCCGCGGGTCTCGATGACGAGCTCGACGGCGGTCTCGCGGACGTGGAGGTCGATGCCCTCGCGGACGTGGGAGACGTCGACGATGTTGCCGCCCGTCGATGCGACGCAGCCCAGGAGGTCGGCGAGCGCGCCCGGGCGGTCGGGGACGCGGGTGAAGAGCGCGAGCCGGCGGCCGGCCTCCGTCTCGTGGCGACGGGCGACCGAGGCGAGGAGGCCGGCGTCGACGTTGCCGCCGCTGAGGACCGCGACGGTCGTTCCCGATGCCGCGGGCGCGACTTGGCCGCCGAGCAGCGCCGCGACGCCGACCGCGCCGGCGCCCTCGACGACGAGCTTCGCGCGCTCGAGCAGGAGAACCATCGCCTCGGCGGTCTCCTCCTCCCCCACCACGGCGACGTCGTCGACCCAGGCCGAGAGGAGCTCGAGGGTGAGCGTGCCCGGGCGCTTGACCGCGATGCCGTCGGCGATCGTCAGCGGCGTGCGCGTGACCGGCACCGACTCGCCGCGACGCAGGGACTCCGGGTACGGCGCGCAACCGTCGATCTGCACGCCGACGACCTCGACCTCGGGCCGGGCGGACTTGACCGCCACCGCGATGCCGGAGCACAGCCCGCCGCCGCCGACCGGCACGACGACCTTGGCGAGGTCGGGCACCTCCTCGAGGAGCTCGAGGCCGACGGAGCCCTGGCCCGCGACGACCTGCTGGTCGTCGAACGGGTGGACGAACGCGATGCCCTTGGACTCGGCGCGCTCGAGCGCGGCGGCGATGCAGTCCTCGATCGACGCGCCGCCGACCGTCACCGTGGCGCCCGAGCCGAGCGCCGCCTCCGTCTTGGCGATCGGCGCGTCGGTCGGAACGAAGACCTCGCAGGGGACACCGCGGGCCCGGGCGGCGGCGGCGACTCCCTGGCCGTGGTTGCCCGCCGAAGCGCAGACCACGCCGCGCGCGCAGCCGTGCTCGCCAAGCGCCTCGAGCTTGGCGGCGGCGCCGCGGATCTTGAACGAGCCGGTGCGCTGGAGGTTCTCGGCCTTGAGCGCGACGATCCCGCCCGAGCGCTCGGAGATCGTGCGCGAGGAGAGCACGGGCGTCCGGCGCGCGATGGCGTCGACCGCGGGCCGCGCCGAGAGCACGTCCCGCTCGCCGACCGGAGTGCTGACGCGCGTGGCCACCCGGCCGATCCTACGCCCCGGCGATCACGTCGAGCGCACGATCCACGTCAGCCTGCGTGTTGTAGAGGTGCCACGAGGCGCGCAGCCGCCCGCCGCGCATGGCGGCGATGATGCCCGCGGCGCGCAGCCGCTCGGCGGCGCCGGGCAGGTCGGCGGAGACGATCGCCGAGTTCCCCGGCGCCATGCCGAGACCCGCGCGGAAGCGGTTGGCGAGGGCGACGTCGTGCGCGTGGATCGCCTCCACGCCGATCTCCTCGACGAGCGCGAGCGCCGGCGCGGTGCCGGCCCAGGAGAACCAGGCGGGCGAGGTGTCCAGGCGGCGGGCGCTGCGCGCGAGGCGCAGCGGCGGCCCGAAGTAGCTGCAATGGACGTCCTCACCGGCGTACCAGCCCGCGGCGGTCGGCGTGATGCGCTCGAGCCACTCCGGGCGGACCGCCATGAAGGCCGTCCCTCGCGGCGACATCAGCCACTTGTAGGCGGAGGCGACGACCACGTCGAGCGCCGCGCCGTCGATCGGCAGCCAGCCGCAGGCCTGGGTGGCGTCGCAGACCGACAGCGCGCCGTGGCGCCGCGCGGCGGCGGCGACCGCCGGGACGTCGGCGACCTCGCCGCTGCTCATCTGCACGGCGCTGAAGGCGACGACGTCGGTGTCGTCGTCGATCGCCCCGGCCAGCTCCGCGGCCGGGACGAGGCGGACCTCCACCCCGCGGGCCTCCTGGACGAGGAACGGGAACAGCAGGCTGGTGAAGTCGACGTCGCAGGCGACCACGCGCGCGCCGTCGGGAATCGAGGCGGCGACCGTCCCGACCAGCCCGGAGACCGTCGCGCCGATCGCGACCGTCTCCACCGGCACGCCGGCGATCCGCGCGAACGACGCGCGCGAGGCCTCGACCGCGCCGCCCCAGCCCTCCCAGCTCGTGCGCCCGCCATGCCAGTCGGCGAGCGCGGCCTGCAGCGCCTCCCAGCCCGGGCGCGGCGGCAGGCCGTAGCTCGCGGTGTTGAGGTAGAGCCCTTCAGGCTCCCAGAGCTCAGCCGGGAAGGGCGACGACGGCATCGATCTCCACGTCCGCGCCGAGCGGCAGCGCGCTCACGGCGATCGTCGACCGGGCCGGCGGGTCGCTCTCGAAGAAGCGGCCGTAGGCCTCGTTGACGTCCTTGAAGGTCCCCATGTCGGTGACGTAGATCCCGACCCGCACGGCGTCGGAGAGCTGCGCGCCCGCGGTGGCGCAGACGATCGAGAGGTTCTCCAGGCAGCGGGCGGTGCGGTCGCCGATCGAGCCCTCGACGAGCTGCCCCGTGGAGGGGTCGAGCGGGACCTGGCCCGAGCAGAAGACGAACCCCTGGGAGACGACGGCGTGGGAGTACGGCCCGGCGGCCGCGGGAGCGTCCGAGGCGGTGACCGTTTTGCGGTGGTGAGACATGGGCAGGCATTTAGTCATATGCCGAACGCACTGGCGCACGAGACCTCGCCGTACCTGCTCCAGCACAAGGACAACCCGGTCGACTGGCTCCCGTGGGGCGACGAGGCGCTCGACCGCGCGAAGGCGGAGGACAAGCCGGTCCTCGTCTCCATCGGCTACTCCGCCTGCCACTGGTGCCACGTGATGGAGCGCGAGTCCTTCGAGGACGACCGGGTCGCGGCCCTGATGAACGAGCGCTTCGTCAACGTGAAGGTCGACCGCGAGGAGCGCCCCGACGTCGACGCGATCTACATGGAGGCCGTCCAGGCGATGACGGGCCGCGGCGGCTGGCCGCTCAACGCCTTCCTCACGCCCGACGGCGCGCCCTTCTGGGCGGGCACCTACTTCCCGCCCGAGCCGCGCCACGGGATGCCGAGCTGGCCGCAGGTGCTCGTGGGCGTCTCGGAGGCCTGGCGCGAGCGGCGCGCCGACATCGTGGGCAACGCCGAGCGCATCGTCGCCCGCCTGCAGGGCGCCGCCCACCTCCAGCCCGGCGACGATCCGATCGACCCGGTGACGCTCGACGCCGCGGTCGCGACACTGCGCACCGCCTACGACGTCCAGCACGGCGGCTGGGGCGGCGCGCCCAAGTTCCCGGCCGCCTCGACGATCGAGTTCCTGCTCGGCCGCGGGGAGCGCGAGATGGCGCTGCACACCCTGCGGGCGATGGCCAACGGAGGCATGTACGACCAGATCGCCGGCGGCTTCGCGCGCTACTCCGTCGACGAGCGGTGGGTCATCCCGCACTTCGAGAAGATGCTCTACGACAACGCGCTGCTCGCGCCGGCCTACCTCCACGGCTGGCAGGTCTCGGGCGACCCGTTCCTGCGGCGCGTCTTCGAGGAGACGCTCGACTGGATGCTGCGCGAGCTGCGCCAGGAGGAGGGCGGCTTCGCCTCGGCGCTCGACGCCGACGCGGCCGGCGAGGAGGGCTCCTTCACGGTCTGGACGCCCGAGCAGATGCGCGAGGTGCTCGGCGACGAGCTCGGGACGGTCGCCATCCGCCACTACGGGCTCGACGGCCCGCCCAATTTTGAAGGCAAGGCATGGAACCCGGTCCGCGCCACCGCCGACCCGGCCGAGCGCGACGAGATCCGCGCGCGGCTCTACGAGGCCCGCTCGCAGCGGGTCTGGCCGGGGCTCGACGACAAGCGGCTGTGCGCATGGAACGCGCTTGCGATCTCGGCGCTCGCCGAGGCGGGCGCGGTGCTCGAGCGCCCGGACTACGTTGAGGCGGCCGTCGCCTGCACGGACTTCGTCCTGCGCGACATGCGCGACGAGGGCGGCCGCCTCTTGCGCACCTACAACCACGGCCGCGCGAAGATCGGCGCCTTCCTCGAGGACCACGCGTTCCTCCTCGAGGCGCTCATCGCGGTCTACGAGGCGACCTTCGACCCGCGGTTCTTCGACGAGGCCGTCGCCCTGGCCTCGACGCTGGTCGACCGCTTCGAGGATCCCGAGCACGGCGGCTTCTACTCGACGGCCGCCGACGGCGAGGGCGGCCAGCTCATCGCCCGGCGCAAGGACCTCGAGGACGCCCCGATCCCGGCGGGCGGCTCGTCGGCCTGCTTCGGCCTCCTCCGCCTGGCCGCGCTGACCGGCGAGCGCCGCTGGGAGGAGGCGGCCATGGGCGTCATCCGCCTGCTGCACCGCGTCGCGCCGCAGCATCCGCAGGCCTTCGGCCACCTCCTACAGGCGATGGCGTTCCACCTCGCGCCGCCCAAGGAGGTCGCGCTCGTCGGCGAGGACGTGGGGCCGCTCCTGCGCGTCGTGCGCTCCCAGTTCCGCCCGCACACCGTCCTCGCCGGGGGCGCCCCGGACGGCGTGCCGCTGCTGCAGGGGCGCGAGCCGGTCGAGGGCCGCGCCGCCGCCTACGTCTGCGAGCGGTTCGCCTGCCGGCGGCCGGTCACCGAGCCGGAAGAGCTCGCCGGGTTGCTGTGACGAATCCCTGACCACCGCCGGTGGTCAGAGGATCGACAGGTAGCGGTCGAGCTCCCAGGGCGTGACCTGCACCCGGTAGTCGTCCCACTCCTGCCGCTTGATCTCGACGTAGCGGTTGAAGATGTGCTCGCCGAGGGTGCGGAGTACGAGCTCGGACTCCGCCGTGATCTCGATCGCCTCGCCCAGGGTCTCGGGGAGCTGCTCTATCCCGAGCCGCCGACGGTCGTCGGGCGACAGGTGGTAGAGGTTCTTCTCCATCGGCTCGGGCAGCTCGTAGCCCTTCTCGATCCCCTCGAGGCCCGCCTGCAGCAGCGCGGCGAAGGTCAGGTACGGGTTGCACGCCGGGTCCGGGCAGCGCAGCTCCATCCGCGTCGCCTGCTCCTTGCCGGGGTGATAGAGCGGCACGCGGGCGAGCGCGGAGCGGTTGCGGCGCGACCACGCGACGTAGACCGGCGCCTCGTAGCCCGGGACGAGCCGCTTATAGGAGTTGACCCACTGGGCGAAGATCGAGCAGATCTCGCGCGCGTGGCGCAGCTGGCCGGCGATGAACGCCTTGCCCACGTCGGAGAGGAAGTACTTGTCACCGGCGTCGTAGAACGCGTTGGCCCCGTCGCGGAACAGCGACTGGTGGGTGTGCATGCCCGAGCCGTTCTGGTCGTGCAGCGGCTTGGGCATGAACGTCGCGTGCCAGCCGTACTTCATCGCGTACTCCTTGACGGTGATGCGGTAGGTCATCACGTCGTCGGCCATCTTGAGCGCGTCGGCGTAGCGCATGTCGATCTCGTGCTGGCTCGGCCCGCTCTCGTGGTGGGAGTACTCCACGTCGATGCCGAGGCGCTCGAGCGCGAGGACGGTGTCGCGGCGGACGTCGGAGCCGGCGTCGAGCGTCGTGAGGTCGAAGTAGCCGCCCTCGTCGAGGACCTCGGTGCCCTTGTTGTCGCGGAACAGGAAGTACTCGAGCTCCGGGCCCACGTAGAAGTGCTCGAAGCCCATCCCATGCGCGCGGTCGATCGCCTTGCGCAGGACGTGGCGCGGGTCGCCCTCGTACGGCTGCCCCTCCGGCGTGCGGATGTCGGCGAACATCCGCGCCACGCCGGCGTCCTCGTCGGGGCGCCACGGCAGGGCGGCGAAGGTCGAGGGGTCCGGCATGGCGATCATGTCGGACTCCTCGATCGCGTTGAAGCCGGTGATCGACGACCCGTCGAAGCCCATGCCGCCCTCGAAGGCGTCGTCGAGGTCCTCCGCGTTGATCGAGAAGGACTTCAGCTGGCCCAGGATGTCGGTGAACCAGAGCCGGATGAAGCGGATGCCCTGCTCCTGCACGAGGGCCTGGACGTCCGCTGGGGTCGTCGGGATGTCGCGCTCGGAGGTGGCCATGCGTGGGGCGGGACCCTAATGGACCGCGCTGGGCGCGGTCACTGGACCGTCAGTCCAGCCAGCGGCGGGCCCAGGACTGCAGCTCGGCCAGCGCGGGCTCGAGCTCGCGGCCCATCTGGGTGAGCGCGTACTCCACGCGGACGGGCGACTCCGGGTACGCCGTGCGCTCGACGAGCCCGCGCGCCTCGAGCTCCTTGACGCGCTCGGAGAGCAGGCGGTCCGAGAGCTGCGGCACCGCCTGGGCGATCTCCGAGAAGCGCATCGGCCCGCCCGCCATCAGCACGGAGAGGATCGCCCCCGACCAGCGCTTGCCGACGAGCTCGACCGCCTCGTGCAGCTGCGGGCAGCACTGCGTGCCCGCGCACGACCCGCCCTCCTTCGGGGCGGGCTCGGCGGTGGCGACGGCGGTCTTCGGGCGGGCGGATGGCATGGGTCAGGCGGCGCGAAGCTGCCGGGTCTCCTCGACGGAGCCGTCGACCGGCACCTCACCGGCGACGTTGATGAGCGCCGTGAAGGATTCCAGGGAGACGAAGGCGATGGCCTCGAGGAGCTCCTCGTCGCTCCAGCCGGCCTCGCGCGCCTCCTCGTGGAGGTGCATCGGCGCGCGGCCCCGCTGCTCGACGAGCGCGCGCAGGTAGCGCAGCAGCGCGGCGTGGCGGGTATCGCGCGAGTCCCACTCGCGGGCGAGCGCCACCTCGTCGATCCCAACCCCCGCCTGCCGGGCGGTCCGCTGGTGCAGCGCGATCCCCGGCTTGGAGCCGTAGTGCTCGGCCACCGCGAGCGAGATCCGCTCGAGCGTCGTGCGCGGCAGCGTGCCGTGGCGCAGCTCGGAGCGAAACCGCGCGTACGCACGGACCGCCGCGGGCGACCCCGCGAGCACGCCGAGGAAGTTGGGCAGCTGCCCGCCGGCGGACATCGCGGCCTTGAGGACAGGGAGAGAGGCCTCGGGCGCGGTGAGGTCGTCGTGGATCTGGAAACGGCTCATCTGGGTCTTCATGGGTACCAGCCAGTTCCGGGGAGGAAGGAGAACGGCCCGGCGGCGGAGCGCCGCTTACCTTGCATAAGGATAAGCGGGGCGGCCGCCGCGCGCAAGGGCGCCGGGAGGGGGATCCGCGTCACACGGCGGCGGCCTCGAGCAAGGTAGAGGTCGACATGGTCGAGGACCGGCGTTCCGACGAGGCCCTGCCCGCGGCCGCGAAGCGCGATCCCGCGGCCTTCGGCGCGTTCTACGAGCGGCACGAGGATGCCGTGCTGCTGTTCTTCCTGCGGCGGACCGGCCGCCCGGAGCTGGCCGCGGATCTCGCCGCCGAGACCTTCGCGGCGGCGCTCGTCTCCTCCGGACGGTTCCGGCCGGGGCCGTCGCCGGCGGCCGCGTGGCTCTTCGGGATCGCCCGCAATACGCTCGCCATGAGCGCCCGCCGCGGCCGGGTGGAGCGGCGGGCCAGGCGAAAACTCGGGCTCCCCCCGCTCGTCCTCGACGACGAGGCGCTCGAGCGGGTGGCCGAGGTGGAGCGCGACGGCCGCGTGCTCGAGCGGCTCGCCGCCCTGCCCGCCGACCAGCGGCGGGCGGTCGAGGCGCGCGTGCTGAACGAGCGGGAGTACGCGGAGATCGCGCGCGAGCTGCGCTGCTCGGAGGCCGTCGTGCGCCAGCGCGTGAGCCGCGGCCTCAGGACGATCCGCGCCGAGCTGGGAGGAGAGAGGCCCTGATGCGTCTGCCGCAGCTGCACGACGACCTGGTCCAGGCGGCGGGCCGCCGTTCGCGGCGGCGCCTCCCGCGCGCCCGGTCCCTCGGGCTCGGGGTCGCCTTCACCGTCCTCGCGGCCGGATCGGCTGGCGCCGTGATGACGGGCGTGGTGGGCGGACGGCCCTCGCTGTTCGCCCAAGGGCCGGGACCGGCCCCCGAGGAGGGGATCGAGATCACGCGCGGCAAGGTCGTCCTCGGCACGGGCCGGCTGCCGGAGGCGGGGCGCTGGGAGCTCGTCGGCTACCGGCAGCGCCGGCGCGGCCGCGGGCCGGACGACCTCTGCCTCGACGTCGTCCTCGTGGATCGCGGGATCGGGTACGGGTGCGGGAACCCCACCGTCCGCACGCAGGGGATCAGCGGCGGGGCGTCCGGGACGATGCAGCTGACCGGCGCGACCACCCGGCAGGAGGTCGCAAGCGTCCGCGTCCGCTTCCGGCTGAAGCGGCGCCGCGAGGCGGGCGTCCGGAGCGCCTCTCTCGTCAAGGTGCCGGCCCGCGTCGCGGCGCTCGTCGGCTTCGCGGAGGCGTTCAGCTTCTACGTCGCCGAGCTCCCCCCGGCCGCCGAGGAGCTCGAGGCGGAGGCGCTCGACGACCGTGGCCGCCGCGTCTGGACTGCGCCGTACTGCTCGTCGGTGAGGCCCTGCTAGACGAGCAGCGCGAGCAGGATGAGCAGCACGCCGAGGGCGAAGGCCCAGCCGGCGATGCGGTCCGGCCGCGAGCCGATCCGCTCCTCGACCGTGCGCGGGCCGCGGCTGCGGGCCGGGCCGGCGATGCGGGGGGCGAAGGCCGGGCCGGGACGGCCCGTGATCGTCACGGTACGGCGGCCGGCGGGCACCGCGGCGGGCTGCTCGTACTCCGCGCGCCGCGCGGCGACCAGCTCCTCGACGGGAGCGGGCCGGGCGGGCGCCGCGGTCGCCGTCACCGGCTCGTGCGAGCGGCGGCGCGCTTGGCTGCCGTCGGCGGAATGGGAGAAGCGCCGCCGGGGAACATGGTCGAACAGATCGTCCCCGCCCCAGTCGGGAGCGGGACGGCGACGGCCCCTGGGCGCCTCCGTCTCGTGATCGAAGACAGCGAGGTCGTGCGCTGCGGTTGGCATCGGTTCCGGTTGATCCTCTTCGAGTCGGCCTGCGGGGTCAGCTGACGGGCTGGCGCGTGAAGAGTCGCGCTCCGACCGGACGGACCGGTCGATTCGCCCCACCTACATGGGTCCCCCGTTCCCCGGCTCCTCCGGGGATTCGGCATCTGCCGGCGAAAGCGTAGCGGGCGGGGCGGGCGAACCGGGTACTAGCCGCCGCCGGCGTCTCCGCCGCCCTGTTCCTCGCCGCCCTGGCCGCCCGAGCCGCCCTCCTCGGCCTCGCCGGCGGCGCCGTTCTGGCCTTCGGCGCCCTCGCCGCCGGTCTGCCCGACCGCCTTGGCGACGAAGGCCGCGATGTCGCGCGCGTCCTGCCCCTCGACGAGGTCGGCCGCCATCTGCCCGTTGCCCCGGGCGCGGCCCTTGTCGATCGCGTCGACCACCAGGCTGGCCGGCGGGCGCAGCTCGTCGAGGTTCGGCCCGACCTCGGCGACGCCCTCGCCCGCCTCGAGGATGTGGCAGATGCGGCAGTGCTGGCCGAAGAGCTCGCGCCCGCGCTTCTCCGACGCGGTGAGCTTGGAGATGTTGGCCTCGGGGATCGAGTCCCGCGCCTGGACGGCGGCGATGACCGCGGCCGGCACGCCGATGCCCAGCGCCACGAGCGCGACGGCGAAGGCACCGAAGGTGAGCCGGGTCGTGCGCCGCTCCGTGGACGCCTTGCGGGGCTTGGCTTCGCGCTTGCGCCCGCCGCTGAGGGCGACGAGCAGCACCGCGACGCCCAGGATGACGAAGAAGAGGACGAGTCCGAGGGTGGCCATTCGGGGCGAGACCCTACCCGCTCCGGCGGCTGTGAGGACACGCCGGTGTTCGCAAGCTGGCACGTTCTCACCGGCGCCGCCCCTGGGCGAAGCTCTGGACCGCCGGGGCGACCCCGCGGAAGTCCGCCACCTCCGGCGGGTCCTCCGCCCCCGCGGCC
>JALYMV010000300.1 GCA_030773575.1 Actinomycetota bacterium | reverse complement strand
GCTCCGGGCCGTCGCCGAGGATGCGGGCGCGCAGGTCCGGCAGGCGCCGGCGGGCGACCCCCACCGCTTCGACGACCGCCGGAGCGCGCTTCTCCGGGACGTGGCGACCGGCGAAGACGACCACCGGGTCGGCCGCCAGCGGTCCGGACGGCTCGAGCGGCCCGGCCCACTCCCCCTCCAGCACCGACACGGGCCCACGCACCCCTTCCTCGCGTAGACGGCGTGCGGTGAGCTGCGCGAAGCAGAAGGCCCGCTGGGGCACGTGCAGGCACAGCGCCTGCAGGGCCCACCCGATCCGCCCGGCAGATCGGCCGAGGTACTCCTCCCAGTAGCCGCGGCTCCAGAGCTCGTGCCAGTCGACGACGAGACCGAAGCGGTGCACGCGTCGTGCCAGCCCGGCCGCGAGGAGCGAGAAGTACGGGAAGGACGCCGTGTGGACCACGTCGTAGCGGCGGCCGTGGCGCGCGAGGTGGCCGGCCACGCCGGTCCCGAAGACGAGCGGCGGCAGCACACGGCGCCGCCCGCCATGCTCGTACAGCGCCATCCGCGGACCCACCGCGACGACGCGCACGCCGGCAGGTCCGTCGGGCTGCTCGCCGCTCGACCACTGGCGGAGCGTGAGGTAGGTGACCTCGTGCCCGTCGGCGGCCAGGCGCTCGCCGAGGTTGCGGTACCAGCGTTCTGCGCCGCCCACGGTGTGGGGGAACAGACAGTCGTAGACCAGGCAAATCCGCACGAAGGAGAACGCTATCTTCCACCTGCGCCACTTTCGGGCGCGTCGGCCGTTTGTGGAGTGACCGGCGCCTCCGGTGCCTTCGGCATGGCTTCGTCCACCGCTCGACATCCCAACCTCCGCGCCGTCGGAGACCCGCTCGGCGACGGCCCGCTGGTCTCGGTCGTCATCCCCTGCCTCAACGAGGCGGCGAACATCGAGGAGTGCGTGCGCACGTCGCTCGAGGTGCTCGAGCGCCACGGCATCCCCGGCGAGGTCGTGGTGGCCGACAACGACTCGATGGACGGCAGCGGCGAGATCGCCCGACGGGCCGGAGCACGGGTGGTGCACGAGCCGCGGCTCGGCTACGGCAGCGCATACCTCGCAGGCTTCGGCGCTGCCCGCGGACGCTACATCGTCATGGCGGACGCCGACCTGACCTACGACTTCAACGAGATCCCGCGCTTCGTCGAGCACCTCGAGGCCGGAGCGCAGCTCGTGATGGGCGACCGGATGGACAACATCCATCCCGGCGCGATGCCGTGGCTGCACCGCTACGTCGGGAACCCGATCCTCACCGGCATCCTCAACCTCTTCTTCAGCACGGGGGTCTCCGACGCCCACTGCGGCATGCGCGGCTTCCGGCGCGAGGTCCTGCCGACCCTCGACCTGCGCACGACCGGCATGGAGTTCGCCTCGGAGATGGTGATCCGAGCCGCCAAGGAGAACCTCGACATCCGCGAGGTCCCGATCGAGTACCACCCACGCGGCGGGGAGTCCAAGCTCTCGAGCTTCCGGGACGGCTGGCGTCACCTGCGCTTCCTGCTCGTGCACTCGCCGATGCACCTGTTCGTCCTCCCGGGGGCGCTGCTGGCTGCGCTGGGCGCGATCATCGCTCTGCTCGTCGTCGCGCGGATCGACGTGTTCGGCCGCTACTGGGACATCCACTCGATCATCGCCGGGGCGCTGCTGATGATCGTCGGCACCCAGGTGCTCGCGCTGGGCCTCTGCGCCCACGCGTACGGGACGTACTTCATGGGCGAGAAGGACCCGTGGTTCGACCGCATGCGGGCCCGCTTCCGGCTCGAGCACGGGCTCATGCTGGGCGGCGCGTTCATCACCGCCGGGCTCGTGATCCTGGGCTCGATCGTCGTCACGTGGGCCGACCAGGGCTTCGGCGCGCTCGCCCAGGCCCGGCCGGCGGTGCTGGGGGTCACCTTCCTCATCGTCGGGATCCAGGTCTTCTTCTCGTCGTTCCTCCTCTCCATCCTGGGCCTGCGCCGACGGCGATGACCGGGCCGCGGAGGCGGCCGGTCGCCCCCGCCGTTTCGGTCGCGATCCCGACGCGCAACGCCGGGGAGCAGCTCGCCGGCGTCCTGAGCGCCGTCCGCGCTCAGGAGGTCGAGGTGCAGGTCGACGTCGTGGTGATCGACTCGGGCTCGACAGACGGGTCGGCGGAGCTCGCGCGTGATCACGGTGCGCGGGTCGAAGTGATCGCGCCGGAGTCCTTCTCCCACGGCGGGACGCGCAACCGGCTCATGGAGGCCAGCCGCGGAGAGCACGTCGCGTTCCTCACGCAGGACGCCGAGCCGGCCTCGCCCCGCTGGCTCGCCGAGCTGCTCGCCGGATTCGCGTCGGCGCCCGACGTCGCGCTGGTCACCGGGCCCTATCTCCCCAGGCCTGGTGCCCCGCCCATGGTGCGGCGCGAGCTCGAGGAGTGGTTCGCCCGCATGCCGCCGGTCGTGCGCCGCCCCGGCGGGCGGCCGGACCCCGGACCCGACGGCTACTTCTCGAGCGCCAACGGCGCGGTGGCGAGGTGGGCGTGGGAGCAGGTCCCGTTTCGGGAGGTCCCCTACGCGGAGGATCGTCTGCTGGCCGCCGACATGCTCGCACGCGGCTGGGCCCGTGCCTATCGGCCCGGCGCGGCGGTCCTGCACTCCCACGCCTACGGGCCCTTGGAGCTCGTGCGAAGGGCCTTCGACGAGGGCCGCGCGCTTCGGGAGATCTACGACCATGTCGCGCCCGCCGACCCGCGGGTCGTACTTCCCGAGGTCGCGCGACGCGCCCGCGACGACGCGCGCTGGGTTCATGAGCGCCGGCCGAACGGGGCGCACGCGGCCCTCTGGGCGGTCCGCGCGGCGCTGCACCACGCACTCCGCGCCGCGGGTGGG
>JALYMV010000299.1 GCA_030773575.1 Actinomycetota bacterium | reverse complement strand
GGCTGGTGACGGGCCTCCTCGTCGTCGGTGCTCTCGGCGAGGCTCCCCATTTGGTGGCCGCATCGGCTGGTCGTAGCGGTCGCCGCGATCCTCAGGCGGCTCCGGCCAGCGGGAGGATCGCCTTGCGATGTCGCGACGGCAGCGGACTCTTGGCCTAGGTGCGAGAGTCAGGTTTGGAACTCCATAAACGGTGTGGTGACCGCCCTGAACCGGTAAGACGCGGCCCGGCGTGGACGCCAACCACGGCGATGACGACCACGCAGCCCACCTCCCTGCCCCGCCCGATCGCCACGCTGACCTCGCTCGGAACCAGCGTGTGGCTCGACTCGCTGAGCCGCGCGATGATCGAGAGCCGCGAGCTCGAGCGGCTCGTGCGCGAGCAGGGCGTCGTGGGCGTGACGGCCAACCCGGCGATCTTCGAGAAGGCCATCTCCGGCGGCAGCGAGTACGACGCGCCGCTCGCGGCGCTCAGGCGCGAGGGTGCCGACGTCTTCGCGGCCTACGAGGCGCTGGCGGTCGAGGACGTGCGCGCCGCGGCCGACGTCCTGCGTCCGGTGTACGACCGCACGGACGGGCTCGACGGCTACGCCAGCCTCGAGGTCGCCCCCGACCTCGCCCACGACGCCGAGGCCACGCTGGCCTCCGTGCTCGACCTCTGGGGCCGGCTGGACCGGCCGAACGTGATGATCAAGATCCCGGGGACGCCGGCGGGCGCCGAGGCGATCCGGCGCGCGACCGCCGCCGGGATCAACGTCAACGTGACGCTGCTGTTCTCCGTCGACGCGTACGCCCAGGTCGCGGACGCCTACCTGTCCGGGCTGGAGGAGCGCGTCGCGCGCGGCGAGCCGGTCGGCGACGTGGTCTCGGTCGCGAGCTTCTTCGTCTCACGCGTCGACACGGCGATCGACAGGCTCCTGGCCGAGCGCGGTCGCGACGACCTGGCCGGACGCGCGGGCGTGGCCAACGCCCGCGTCGCGTACGGCCGCTTCCAGGAGCTGTTCGGCGATGCGCGCTTCGCCGCGCTCGCCGGCGCTGGCGCCCGCGTCCAGCGGCCGCTGTGGGCCTCGACCGGCGTCAAGGACGAGCGCTACCGCGACGTGATGTACGTCGAGGAGCTCGCCGGCCCGGAGACGGTGAACACGATGCCGCTGGCGACGTTCGAGGCCTTCGCCGACCACGGCGAGGCGCGTGACGCGCTGACGGGCACCGAGCAGGGCGCTCGCCGGACGCTCGCCGAGCTGCGGGACGCCGGGATCGACCTCGACGCCGTCACCGGACGGCTGCTGGCCGACGGCATCGAGGCGTTCGAGGTGGCGATGGGCAAGCTTCTGGCGAGCATCGAGCGCCGCGGCGGGTAGTCACGCGTCCTGGTGGAGCTCGAGCGCCTGCAGAGAACCGGTCGCCCGCTCAGCGCGGACGACGCCGCCCGCGGGCTGCGGCTCGGCGACCTGGCGCCGCCCGAGCGCCCCTACGTCGTGGTCAACATGGTCGCCACCGCCGACGGGCGCGCGACGGTCGACGGGCGCGCCGGGCCGATCGGCGGCGAGGCCGACCGCGCGCTCTTCCATCACCTGCGCACCCAGGCCGACGCGGTCATGGCCGGAGCACGGACGGTGGCGATCGAGCGCTACGGGCGCCTCGTGCGCGATCCCGCGCTGCGCGACAAGCGCCGCGCGGAGGGCCTTGCCGGCGATCCGCTCGCCGTCGTGGTCAGCGGCCGGCTCGACCTGCCGGCCGACGTGCCACTCCTGCAGTACGAGCACTCGCGCGTCGTCGTGGTCACCGGCTCGCAGCGCGCGCTCGAGGGCTGCCGTGCCGAGGTCGGCTACCTGCGGAGCGCCGGCACGACCGTCGACCTCGGCGCCGCCCTGCGCGCGCTGCGCGGCAAGCACGGCGTGCGCTCCGTGCTGTGCGAGGGCGGGCCCGCGCTCAACGCGGCGCTCCTGCGCGAGGGCCTGATCGACGAGCTGTTCCTCTCCGTCGCTCCGAAGCTCGACGGCGGACCGGACGCGCTGCCGATCGTGCGCGGCCTGCCACTGTCCGGTGTCGTCGAGATGGAGCTCGTGTGGGTCCTGCGCGCGGGCAGCGAGCTGTTCCTGCGCTACCGGCTGCACGCGTGAGCGACGCGTTCGACATCTCGGCCAGCAGGCTGGTCGCCGCCGACCGCGCCGACGTGTTCGCCTTCCTGGCCGACCTCGAGAACCACTGGCTGCTCGCCGACCGCTTCGTCGACGTCGTCGACCTCGACGGCCCGCCGGGCGCTCGCACGGGCGGAGCCGTGCGCGTCCGCGGCCCGCTCGGCGTGCACCGCACCGCGCTCACGCGCGTGGACTACGCGCGGCCGCTCGAGGAGATGGGCGGCTCGGCGCGGATCGGCGGCGCCACCACCGCCCACGTCCGGTGGTTCCTGCGCTCCGCGGGCGGCGGCACCGCGGTGACGCTCGCCGCCAACGTCGACCGAGCCGGCGCGCTCGACCGGCTGCTGCTGGCC
>JALYMV010000298.1 GCA_030773575.1 Actinomycetota bacterium | reverse complement strand
GGCCTGGCCGCCGGCTTGGACTCGGCCGCCGGCCTGGTGGGCGCGGGGTGCATGCCGCCGCTGCCGGTCAGGGGCTTCGCCGGCGCCTTGGGCGTGGCGCCCGGCTTCGGCTTGGCCGGCTTGCATGTGGTCTTGCGGGTGGGCTTCGGCTTGCGCTTGGGCGCGGCGGCGGGCGCGGCCACGACGGACTTGCGCGCCTTCGGCTTGCCCTTGGCGGGCGCACAAGCGGCGGCCTTCTTCTTCTTGCGCCGGCGGCGTGCCTTGCTGGAGAGGAGCGATACGGCCATCCCCTCTGTGGTCGGCAGGAGGGGCGGGGCGCCGCAGCCGGGCCGCCCGGACTGGACGGACCGTCAACTCGGACTGATGAGGAGGGAGGATCTGGCGAGCGCGGCCGCCAGGTCGGCGGTGACGACTTCGGGTTCGGTGGTGAGGCGATCCCAGGTGATCCGCAGGACGGCGTAGCCGGCGAGGTGCAGGTTGGTCCCGTTGCCGCGCGGCGAGACGGGCGATCGCCCAGTCCGCGTCAAGGTGTCGACAACGGCTCGGGCGGTCGCAATCCACCTCGAGGCGTCTATCGGCTCCGATGTGGATTCCGCCGTTCTCGCTGCTTCTCGATCCACCTTCAGCCGCCACCCGGCCGGCGTCCCGCCCCCCGCCCCGAAGCGCCCGCCCGCGCGCCCCTCGGAACACTCCCGGAGCTTTCGCGCGCCCACCCCGGCACTAGAGTTGAGGACGTGAGCCTGCCCGGGCCCTCACGGACCATCACGGTGGAGCCGATCGAGGCTCCCGCCGAGCGGCCGGCGCCCGCCGCGCCGCCCGCCCCCTCGCCCGAGCCCGTCCCGCCGCCGGCCCCCGCGCCGGAGCCCGTCCCGGCGTGAGACGCGCCCCGGACCTCGTCGCGCCGGTCATCGGCTTCCGCGCGTGGCGCCTCGGGCGCGACCGCCTGCTGTCGCCGTACATCCCCTGCCGCTGGGAGGGGCGCACGATGCACGCCGAGTGCTACGACGCGAACCGCACGCTGCTGCGCGGGGAGGGATGGCTGGCCGGGCCGCATCCGTCGCCGCACCCGTCGTGCCAGTGCGGCATCTACGCCTACCACCGGCCCGGGCTGCGCGCGTACTACGGGGAGTGGGCGTGGGCCGAGGGGATCATCGCCGCCTGGGGCCGCATCGAGGTGCACGCCGACGGCTTCCGCTCCGAGCACGCGCGCATCGAGGCACTCGCGCGGCCCGACCGCGAGGAGCCCGCGGTCGCAGCGACGATCGAGCGGGTGGCCGCCGACCTCGGCGTCCCGCTGCTCGCGCGTGAGGAGCTGGCCGGCGCCGCCGGGTCGTTCGGCGCCACGTTGCCCGATTCGATGCTCCCGACGGGCTGAGCCACTCGGCCGGGCGATCTGGCGCGAGCTTGCGCGAGTCACCACCGTAAGCGGATGCGCGTCTGCGGCGCGCGCGAGAAGGCCCGGGCCTATCGGCGTCGGTCGGCGTGGCCGGCCGCTCGGACGGACCGACTCATACAGATGTCCGCCTCCGCACACGGCCCGCTCAGGACGGTCCCTGAGCGGCCGATCCACGGAGCAACACAATCGCAGCACCCCCGATAAAGGCACCCCCGTCGCGAGGCGGGTCCGCAAAGCCACGGAGCTCTCTGAGCCAGCCGGGCCGCCGAAGGGCTTTCTGGGCGGTGATGCACTCGACGAAGAGGTGCTCGAAATGCTCCGCCCCAGGAACGCGTCGCTGCGGCTGCTGCTGCAGGTCGCACTCGCTGCAGTCTTCACCCTGGCCCTCCCCGCGGTCGCGCAGGCCACGCCCGTCTCCGGCGTGCAGGCGCACCTGACCTGGGGCGGCGTCGACGGCGCAGAGATGGACCGCCAGCTCGACCGCGCAAAGGAGGCGGGCGCCGGCCTTGTCCGCATCGATGTCGGCTGGAGCTCTCTGGAGTGGGACGGCAAGGGCCGCTACGCCAACTGGTACCTGACCAAGGTCGACTCCGCCGTCGAGAAGGCCAACGCCCGCGGCCTCAAGGTCCTGCTCACGCTGATGTGGTCGCCGCCCTGGGCGAGCGATTCCAAGGCGCGCAACGCCGCGCCGCGCAACCCACAGGACTACGCCGACACGCTCGCCTTCCTCGCGCGCCGCTACGGCGACCGGGTCACCGCCTGGGAGGTCTGGAACGAGCCCAACCAGTCCGAGTTCTGGTCGGCCGCCGACCCGGTCGGCGAGTACGTCGCCCTCCTCGAGGCAGCCTATCCCGCCGCCAAGCAGGCCGCCCCCGGCACGACGATCATCGGCGGCGTCACCGCCGAGTCGGACCACACCTTCGTCGAGGCGATGTACCAGCGCGGCGCCAAGGGAAACTTCGACGCGCTCTCCATCCACCCCTACAGCGGTGACAACTCCCCGCTCGACCCGAATCCGAGCTACACCCAGCTCAGCTTCGTCGCCGGCGTTGCGAGGGTGCACGACGTGATGCTCCGCCACGGCGACGACAAGCCGCTGTGGCTGACCGAATTCGGCTGGAGCAACTGCACCATTCGCGACCAGGCGCTGTGGGCGAACTGCGTCGACGAGGCCAAGGGGGCCACCTACCTCGAGGCCGCCTACAAGCAGATGGCCACCTGGTCCTACGTCCCGGTCGGCGTCTGGTACACGCTCAAGGACCTCAGCACGGACCTCGGCAACCGCGACCACAACCGCGGACTGCTGCGTGCCGACGGCTCCCGGAAGCCCGCCTTCGCGGCCTTCCAGCGCGCCTCGGCCGCCCTGAAGGCCGGCACGGTGACCGCTCCGGCTCCCGAGACCGCCCCGGCGCCCACCCCGACCCCCACCCCCGAGCCCACGACCACCCCCGCGCCCACCAAGAAGAAGCCCGGCAAGCGCCTGGGTGCGCGCAGCGCCTCCGTCCAGGTCCTGCAGAAGAAGATGTCGCTGCGGCGGAGCGCCCGATCGGGTCGCGTCCGGGTCGCCTGCCCGCCGGCCGTCCGGCGCTGCAGGGGCTCGATCGTCCTCTCCGTCAAGCGCCGCGGCCGCACGGTCCCGGTCGCCACCCGCAGGGTCGACGTCAAGGGCGGCGCCCCGACCACCGTTGCCGTCCGCTTCAGCTCCAAGACGCTCGCCGTCGTGAGCCAGGCAGGCGGCGTGGCGAACGTCGAGGTCGCGGGCGGATAGCTTCCCCGCGGTGATCACCGCGCGCGCGCCCGGCCGGGTCAACCTGATCGGCGAGCACACGGACTACAACGACGGCCTCTGCCTCCCGTTCGCGATCGAGCGGGGGATCACCGTGACCGCAGAGCTGCTGGCCGGGCGGCGGATCGAGGTGCGGGCCGCGGACCTCGGTGAGCATGACGCCTTCTCGCTCGACGCCATCGAGCGCGCGCCGGGCTGGCGCGCGTTCGTGCGCGGGGTGGCCGGCGAGCTGCTCGCGGCCGGCCACGCGCTGTGC
>JALYMV010000297.1 GCA_030773575.1 Actinomycetota bacterium | reverse complement strand
GGCGGCGCCGGCGACAGCTCGAGCCCGCCGCCCGAGCACTGAGGGCCCAGCCGTTCACAAGGCGCTAGGCTCGCCGCCATCGATCGCTACCTCGCGAACCTCGAGCACGAGGAGCTGCTCGTCCGGTGCGGCCGGCGCAGCGGGCTCTTCACGATGGCCGCCGTCCACTCGACGGCGCGCGGCCCCGGGCTGGGCGGCTGCCGCATGTGGACCTACGAGGACTCGCGCGCGGCCGTGCGCGACGTCCTGCGCCTCTCGCGCGCGATGACCTTCAAGGCCGCGGTCGCCGGCCTCCCCCTCGGCGGCGGCAAGGGCGTGATCATGCTGCACGCGGGCGAGGCGCTCGACGCCGACCGCCGCCGCGATGCGCTGCTCGACTTCGCCGACACGGTCGAGATGCTCGACGGCCGCTATCTCACCGCCGAGGACGTCGGGACCTCCGACGCCGACATGGCGGTGATCGCCACCGGCACCCGCCACGTGACCGGGCTCGCCGAGGGCTCGGGCGACCCGAGCCCGTGGACGGCGCTCGGCGTCGACGCCTCGCTGCGGGTCGCCTGCGAGCGCGTCTGGGGCACCGAGTCGCCCGCGGGGCGCACCGTCGCCGTCATCGGCCTCGGCCGCGTCGGCGGCCACCTCGCGCGGCTGCTGGCGGAGGCGGGCGCCGACCTGCTCGTCGCCGACATCGACCCGGGCAAGCGCGCGCTGGCCGAAGAGCTGGGCGCGCGCTGGACCGACCCCGAGACCGCCATGCGGGCGGAGGTCGACGTCCTCGCGCCCTGCGCGCTCGGCGGCGTGCTCGACGACCGCACGGTGCCCGAGCTCGGCTGCCGGGTGATCGCCGGCGCGGCCAACAACCAGCTCTCCAGCGAGGGGATCGCCGATCTGCTCGCGGCGCGCGGGATCCTGTGGGCGCCCGACTTCGTCGCCAACGCCGGCGGGATCGTCAACATCGCGGTCGAGCTCGAGCCGGCGGGCTACGCGGCCGAGCGCGCCGAGCCGGCGGTGCGGGCGATCGGCGACACCATGCGCCAGATCTTCGACGAGGCCGAGGCCTCGGCCATCACGCCGCTCGCCGCCGCCATGGCGATCGCCGCCCGCCGGGTCGCCGAGGCCGAGGCCTCGCAGGTCGGCTCGCCGGCCGCCTGAGCCCTAGGAGCGCCGCTCCACGCCTGGAGGCAGCCGCCCCTCCTCCTCGAGCTTGCCGAGGTGGGCAGCCAGCGTGACCGCAGCGGCGCCGCGCAGCGCGGGCGGGACGTCGTCCCACACGGCGTCGAGCAGCTCGCGCTCCGAGCGAGCGCCATCGGCGAGCGCCTCGAGCAGCAGGCGCTCGCGCTCGCGCCGATGCGCGAGGTAGTCCCCGAGCTTGGCGGGTGGGTCCTCGACCGGCGGCCCGTGGCCCGGGAGGATGCGCTCGAGCCCCATCCCCAGCAGGCGCTCGAGCGCGGCGAGGTAGCCCGCCATGGCGCCCGGTCCGGGCGCGACGAAGACGCTCCCCTCCCCGAGCACCGCGTCCCCCGAGCAGCAGACGGCCCCCGACACGAACGCGAGGTGGTCGGGCGCATGGCCCGGGGTGGCGACCGCCCGCAGCGGCCCGAACGCGTCACCGTCGCGCAGCCGCACGTCCGCGCCCGCGTAGCGCGCCGCCGCGACCGGCACGTCGCCGACGCGCTCGAGCAGCGCGGGGACGCCCTCGACGTGGTCGGCGTGGTCGTGGGTGATCGCGACCCCGCCCGCTCCGCCCCGCGCCGCCACCGCGGCGGCGACCGCGTCGAGGTGCTCGTCGAGCGCGGGCCCGGGGTCGACCACCCACGCCGGGTCGCGCCCGAGGACCCAGGTGTTCGTGCCCGAGAGCGTGAACGGGCCCGGATTCTGCGCCTGGATCCGCTCGACCTCGATCACCGCGCCGTGAAGCGGAAGACGCCGCCCGCCAGCGAGGTGACGTAGACGCGCCCCTGCGCGTCCTCGCCGAAGGACGACGGCGAGTCGACCTTCACCCCGGTCACCCGCACGCGGCTGGCCCCCCGGCCGCTGAGACGCGAGGTGAGGATGCGGTTGTCGCAGAAGTCCGAGAACAGGTAGCGCCCGCGCAGCGCCGGCACCGCCGGGTCGCGCGAGATCACCCCGCCGGTGATCGAGCAGCTGCCCTGCGAGTGGCGGCGCTCGATGACCGGGAACACCGCCCCGGGCGCCGACTCGCCGCGGGCGAAGCGCGAGCGGCCCTCGAACACCCGCCAGCCGAAGTTCGCGCCGCGGGCGCGGCCGCGGCGGCGGAAGGAGACCTCCTCGACGGCGTCCTGGCCGACGTCGGCGATCGTCATGTCGCCGTTGGCGCGGTCGAACGAGAAGCGCCACGGGTTGCGCAGGCCGTAGGCGTAGATCTCCGGCCTGGCGCCCCGCCGGCGGACGAACGGGTTGGCGGCCGGCACGCTGAACGGGCGCCCGCGCGACGCCCGCGGGTCGATGCGCAGGATCTTCCCGAGCCAGGTGCCGAGGTTCTGGCCGTTGCCGCGCGGGCCGTGCCGGTCGCCGCCGCCTCCGCCGTCGCCCAAGCCGATGTAGAGGAGCCGGTCGGGCCCGAAGAGCACGAGGCCGCCGTTGTGGTTGGGCTCGGGCTGGCGCTGGAACAGGACGAGCCGCGCGGAGCCCGGATCGGCCCGCTCCTCCGTCGCTCGCCCGTACTCGACGACCCGCGTGTGGCCCCGGTTGTCGGTGTAGTAGACGTAGAAGCGGCCCGTCTGCGCGTAGTCGGGGGCGAACGCCATGGAGAGCAGGCCGCGCTCGCCGCCCGCGTCGACGAGCGAGCGGATGTCGAGGAACGGCTCGGCGAGCTTGCGGCCGTCGCGGACGACCATGATCCGCCCCTCCTGCTCGACCACGAACACGCGGCGCCGGTCCCCCGGCGGCGCGGTGACGTACAGCGGCTGCTCGAAGGAGCCGATCGAGACGAGGCGGACGCCCTGGCCCTGCGCGGGCGTGACGTCGCAGGCGGCGAGGACGACGAGGGCGACGAGGCAGGCGGCCAGACGGATCATGGGCGAGACAGGATGCCAGCCGGCGGGGCGTGCCACTTGGGGTCACGGGGCGCCGCGGCGGCGGGAGTCGCCGCGGCGCGTCCAATCGGGGCGCCCGGATTTGAACCGGGGACCTCGCCGACCCGAACGGCGCGCGCTACCAGGCTGCGCCACGCCCCGATGGAGCGATCAGTATGGCACGCGACCCAGGCCCGGGGCCGGGTCGGCGCGTCACCGGTTGCCGAGGCCCTTCTGGAGCTCGTCGGCGGTCTTGCCGACCTGGCGGACGGCGTCGGCGGTGCCCTTCTCGACCGTCGCGCGCGGGTCGCCGGTGGCCGGCTGCGAGGTGCCGCCGGGGACGGGAACGCCCGGCGCCGGCACGGCCGGGTTGGGCG
>JALYMV010000296.1 GCA_030773575.1 Actinomycetota bacterium | reverse complement strand
CCGTACTCCTTCATGTAGCCGGCGCCGCCGTGGATCTGGATGCACTCGTCGGCCACCTCGACGGCGATCCGCGCGGCGTGGAGCTTGGCCATCGAGATCTCGCGCACCGGGTACTCGCCGTTGTCGAAGCGCCAGGCCGTCGTGTAGACCATCTGGCGGGCCGACTCGATCTTGGTCGCCATCTCGGCGAACTTGTGGCGGATGACCTGGAACTTGCCGATCTGGCGGCCGAACGCCTTGCGCTCGAGCGCGTACTGCAGGGTCTTGTCGAACGCCCGCTGCGCGCCCGCGACGCATCCCGCCGCGCCGATCAGCCGCTCCCCCTGGAGCTCCCACATGATGTGGTAGAAGCCCTTGCCGACCTGGCCGAGGACCGCGGTCTCGGGCACGCGGACGTCCTGGAAGGCCAGCAGCGCGGTGTCCGACGCGTGCATGCCGAGCTTCTCGAGCTTCTTCTCGCGGATCACACCGGGCGTGTCCATGTCGACGATGAACAGCGTGAAGCCGTCGTAGCCGGCGTCGGGGTCCGTCTTGGTGACCAGGACGATGTAGTCGGCGCGGTGGCCGTTGGTGATGTAGGTCTTCGAGCCGTTGATGACGTACTCGTCGCCATCCTTGACCGCCCGGGTCTTGATGCCGGCGACGTCGGAGCCGGCGTCGGGCTCCGTGATGCCGAGCGACGAGATCTTCCTGCCCTGGATGGAGGGGACGAGATAGTCCTGCTTCTGCTGCTCGGTCCCGAACAGGAAGACGGGCGGCGTCGCCATGTCGGTGTGGACGGCGACGCCCATGTTCAGGCCGCCCGAGTTCGACCGCGTGAGCTCCTCGGCGAGGACGAGGTTGCAGAAGTAGTCGCCGCCCTGGCCGCCGTACTCCTCGGGGTAGGAGAGCCCGAGGAAGCCGAGCTCGCCCATCCGGGTGAAGACCCAGTCGGGGAAGGTCGTCTCCTCCCACTCCTCGGCGTGCGGGGCGAGCTCCTTCTCGACGAAGGACCCGATCGACTCGCGGAGCTGGTCGTGGAAGTCGTTGAAGATGAAGTGCCTGCGCCGGGCGGTGTGCTGGGGCTTGAGGACCTCGGCGGGGGCGGCGGCGTCGGCGGGTGGGGAGACAGGGCTGCTCATGGGGCTGACGGTACAGCGTCCGCAGGGGCCGGCCAGTAGAACTCAGGCCCCGTGCCCTACGCCAACCTCCGCTACGACGTCGCCGACACGGGCGTCGCGACGATCGCGCTCGATCAACCCGAGACGCGCAACGCGCTCTCCGACGAGGTGCTCGACGACCTCATCGCCGCCTTCGAGGCGGCCCGCGACGACGAGGCGGTCCGCTGCGTCGTGCTCACGTCCACGCACGAGAAGGTCTTCTCGAGCGGCGGCAACCTGTCGGGGTTCGCGGCCGAGGCGCCCCTCATCCACAAGCACTTCGGCACCCACCGCTTCCCGCGCCTGTTCCAGCTCATGGGCCAGCTCGGCAAGCCCTCGCTGTGCGCCGCCAACGGCCACGTCCTGGCGGGCGCGCTCGGGCTGGCGCTCGCGTGTGACCTCATCGTCGCCAAGGACACCGCGCGGTTCGGGACGCCCGAGATCAACGTCGGGGTCTTCCCCTTCATGATCATGGCGCTGATCTACCGCAACGTGCCGCGCAAGAAGACCAACGAGCTCCTGCTGCTCGGCGAGCAGCTCTCGGCGACCGAGGCGGCGGAGATCGGGATCGTCAACCGGGTGGTCGCGCCCGAGGCGTTCGACGCCGCCGTGGCGGAGTGGGCGGAGAAGCTGGCCGCCAAGTCGCCCGTGATGATGCGGCTCGGCAAGGAGGCGATGTACCGCCAGCAGGACATGGCGTTCGCCGAGGCGCTCGAGTTCCTCCACGCGCAGCTCTCCCTCGCCTTCGCGACGGAGGACATCCAGGAGGGCGTCAGGGCGTTCTTCGAGAAGCGCGCGCCCGAGTGGAGCGGCCGGTGATCTCGCTCGTCGCGGTGCGCTGCCGCACGTCGGACCGGACCGCGGGCGGCGGTCGCGGCACGGAGGCGCTGGCCGCCGAGCTCGGCGAGCGGCTCGGCACCGACGCGCGGGTGATCGGCTCCCCGGGCGAGCCGCGCGACGCCGGCTGGAGCGACGACCTGCGCGACTCGCGCGGCTGCCTGCTCGAGGCGGGCGGCCAGGTCGACGACGCGCTCGCCGCCGGGCGCTTCCCGATTCTCCTGGCCTCCGACTGCTCCATCTGCATCACCACGCTGCCGTCGGTCGTGCGCCACCACCCCGGGGCGCGGGTGCTGTGGATCGACGCCCACGGCGACTTCAACACGCCCGAGTCGACGCCGAGCGGCTTCCTCGGCGGGATGTGCCTCTCGGCCGCCTGCGGGCTCTGGGACAGCGGCCTGGTCGCCGATGGCGAGGCGCTCGACCCCACGCGGGTGACGCTCTGCGGCGTGCGCGAGCTCGACCCCGGCGAGCGGGCGGCGCTCGAGCTGGCCGGCGTGCCGGCGGTGGCGCGACCCAGCGAGGTCGCCGACCTCGTGCGCGGCCAGCCGGTCTACGTCCACCTCGACCTCGACGCGCTCGACCCCGGTATCTTCCCCGCGCAGTTCCCGGTCGACCACGGCCTCTCGCGGGCCGGACTGCGCACCCTGCTGGCCGAGGTGGCGCGCGCGTCGACGGTGGTCGGCGCGGAGATCACCGCCTTCGAGGCGCCCGAGGACGACGACGAGCGCGAGCGGCTCGCCGAGATGGTCGGCGACGCCATCGAGCCGCTGCTGGCGCAGGGCGCCGGGACGGGCCAGGGGTGAGCCTGCTCCGGCCGCTGGTCGAGGACCTCGAGGAGCGCCGGGCGCGGGCACGCCTCGGGGGCGGCGAGGAGCGGATCGCGCGCCAGCATGCCGCGGAGAAGCTGACCGCGCGCGAGCGCGTCGCGCTCCTGATCGACGAGGGGACCTTCACCGAGCTCGGCCTCCACGCCGGCATCCACCACTCGGTCCGCGGGCTCGAGGGCAAGGAGGCGCCGGCCGACGGGGTGATCACGGGCTACGGCCGTGTCGACGGGCGGATGGTCGCCGTCGCCGCCTACGACTTCACGGTCATGGCCGGGTCGATGGGGATGACCGGCGAGCTCAAGGTCACCCGGCTGCGCGAGCTCGCGCTGACGAAGCGGATGCCGATGGTCTGGTTGCTCGACTCCGCGGGCGCGCGCATCCAGGAGGCGGTCGGCTCGCTGTTCGCCGGCTCGGGCTTCCTCTTCCGCGAGGAGGTGGTGGCGAGCGGCGTGATCCCGCAGGTGGCGGCGCTGATGGGCCCCTGCGCCGCGGGCACCGCCTACATCCCCGGCCTCGCCGACTTCGTCCCCATGGTCAGGGGCCGGGGCTCGATGGCGCTCGCCGGCCCGCACCTCGTGCGCGCCGCGGTGGGGGAGGACGTCACGCAGGAGGAGCTCGGCGGCTCGCGCGTGCACTGCCGCAAGTCCGGCGTCGGGGACATGGAGGTCGCCGACGACGAGGAGTGCATCGCCCGGATCAAGCAGTACCTCTCCTTCTTCCCATCGCACTGCGAGGAGCCGCCCCCGGTGTGGCCGGCGGCCGACCCGGTCGACCGGATGGACGAGGAGCTCCTCGACGTGCTGCCCGACTCCAACCGCAAGCCGTATGACATGTACGAGGTCATCCGCCGCATCGTCGACGACGGCGACTGGCTCGACTTGAAGGGCCAGTGGGCCAGGACGATCATCACCTGCCTCGCGCGGATGGGGGGCCGCCCCGTGGGCATCGTCGCCTCCCAGCCCAGGCAGCTCGGGGGCATCCTCGACAACGACTCCGCCGACAAGGCCGCGCGCTTCGTCAACCTCTGCAACGCGTTCGGGATCCCGCTGGTGTTCCTCGTCGACGTCCCGGGCTTCATGGTCGGCACGAAGGTCGAGGCGGCGGGGATCATCCGCCACGGCGCGAAGATGCTCCACGCCGTCGCCAATGCGACCGTCCCGAAGATCACCGTCGTTCTGCGCAAGGCCTACGGCGCCGGCTACTACGTCATGAACGGCCGCGCCTACGAGCCCGACCTGATCGTCGCGTGGCCGTCCGCGGAGATCTCCGTGATGGGCGCCGAGGGCGCGGTGGAGATCGTCTTCCGCAAGCAGGTCGAGGAGGCCGAGGACCCCGCCGCCAGGAAGCAGGAGCTCATCGAGGCCTACCGGGGGTTGATCGACGTCTACGTCGCGGCGCGCAACGACATGGTCGACGACGTCATCGACCCGCGCGAGACGCGAGCGGTGATCGTCCGGGCGCTCGAGATGGCGGAGGGCAAGCGGGTGGAGCGGCCGTGGAAGCGGCACGGCGTGGTGCCGGTGTGACCGAGGCGGTCCTCTACGGCCTGGCGGCGGCGTCGTCGCTGGTCATCGGGGCGCTCGTCGGGTTGCGCGTGCCGCTCGGCGACCGGGCGCTCGGCCTGCTGATGGGGCTCGGAGCGGGCGCGCTGATCGCGAGCCTCGCGTTCGAGCTGGCGGAGGAGGCGCTGCGCGAGGGAGGATTCGCGCCGCTCGCGCTCGGACTGGCGACGGGGGCGCTCGCGTTCTATGCGGGCGATCGCGCGCTGGAGGCGCAGGGCAACCGGCGCCGCAG
>JALYMV010000295.1 GCA_030773575.1 Actinomycetota bacterium | reverse complement strand
GAGGGTCGAGAGGAAGGAGCGCAAGCCGCGCGCGCGGGCATCCTGGCGCATCCGCAGCGATCGCAACACGACTTGCGACGCGGGCGTGTCGATCGTGCTCGTCCGGCGCAAGGGCTGGAGCACCGGCCCGGGCGACTTCCCGGGGGGCGACATCAACGGGCCGTCGCCTCATCGTGCGGTCGCGTCGCCCGGGACTACCAGGCCGTGCTCGTAGGCGGCGACCACGGCCTGCACGCGGTCTCGCAGCCCGAGCTTCGCCAGCAGGCGGTTGACGTGGCTCTTGACTGTCGCCTCGGAGACGACGAGCGTGGCGGCGATCTCGGCGTTGGAGTGCCCCCGGGCAATCAGGCCGAGGACCTCGAGCTCGCGGGGAGTGAGCTCCCGGAAGGCCGCGGGTATGCCCTCCGATGGCGGGGGCGGGTGGCGGGCGAAGCGGGCGATGAGGCGGCGGGTCACAGCCGGCGCGAGCAGTGCGTCGCCGCCGGCGACGACCCGCACGGCGTCGACGAGCTGGTGCGTGGGTGCGTCCTTGAGCAGGAAGCCACTAGCTCCGACGCGCAGCGCGGCGAAGACGTGCTCGTCGAGGTCGAAGGTGGTGAGCATCAGCACGCGTGGCGGCTCGGGAAGGGCGAGCATCCGCTCGGCGGCGCCGATGCCGTCGAGTCCCGGCATGCGCACGTCGAGCACGGCGACGTGCGGGTGCGTGCGCCGCGCGAGGTCGACGGCCTGGAAGCCGTCCTCGGCCGTGCCCACGACCTCGAGGCCGGGCTCGGCGTCAAGCAGGACGCGAAAGCCCGTGCGGACCAGCGGCTGGTCGTCGGCGAGGAGGACCCGGATCGTCATCCGATGCGGAGCGGCAGACGGGCAAGGACGGCGAACCCACCGTGGGGGCGCGGACCGGCCTCGAAGTCGCCGTCGAACACCGCGGCGCGCTCGCGCATGCCCAGCAGACCGTGGCCGCCGGACCCTTCCGCCGCGGCGGCCGTAGCGCCGCTCTGCTCGTTGACAATCTCGACGGCCACGGCCTCGGGCCGGAAGACGAGGCGCACCCTGGTGGGGACGTGGCCGGCGTGCTTGAGCACGTTCGTCAGCCCCTCCTGGACGAACCGATAGACGGCGAGGTCGAGACCGGGCGGAAGCGAGACAGGCGCACCATCGACGTCGAACTCGAGCGGGAGGCCCGCCTCGCGCGTGCGCTCGAGCAGCGCCGGGATGTCGTCGACGCCACGTTGCGGCTCGAGGGCGCGCTCGCCCTCGATGCGCAGCAGCTCGAGCATGCGGCGCATGTCGCCGAGCGCGTCGTGGGCGACGTCCTCGACGGCGGCGAGCGCTCGCCTGGCGCCGTTCGGATCGCGCTCGAGCAGTTGCGCCGCGACGCGCGACTGGACGTGGATGACGCTGAGGCCGTGCGCGACAACGTCGTGGAGCTCGCGCGCGAGTCGCGCCCGTTCGGCCTCGACGGCCTCACGGCCCTCGCGCTCGGCCTCGGCGGCCCGCTGCGCGGAAGCGTCGGCCCGCAGCTGGCGGGTGCGCAGGGCGCGTCCGACGCCTGCGGCGATCAGCCACATCGTCCAGGCGTAGGCGAAGTCACCGCTGTCGGCGCCGAGGTCGGCGGCGACCGCGAGGCTGAGCAGCGCCAGCGTCGCGACGCCCCAGGCAACGGCTTCCGCGAGGTCCGCACGCGCCATCAGCGAGCCGACGCCGAGCAGCATCGCCAAAAAGACGGCCATCCCGCTCGCCGGCTCGTCGGCGGCGAACTCGAGCGCCGCGAGCACCGCAAGCGTGGCGGCGGCCGCCGGTCCGGGCGCGACGCGTCGCCACGCCACCGGCGCCACCGCCAGCACGGTGAGGGGGACGGTCAGGCCGGGGGAGGCGTCGACCGACCCCAGCACAGTCGGCTCGAGGCAGCCGAGCGCCGCCAGGCAGAACGCTATGCCGATGTCTGTGCGGGCCGGCATGGGCCGACCCTAGCCGCAGGCGCGGGGCGTCGCATCCAACTTCAGATGGAGCCCGATGCAATCTGGAGGGCGATGTGCCGGGCGGCCTGCGGACGTAGCGTCCGGCTCACCATGCAAGACGCCAACAAGTCTGCCGGCCTCGCCGGCCTCTGCTTCGTCGCGGCCATGGTCGTCGGCTTCAGCCTCCAGCCCGCCCTCGACTTCGACGCCGCTGCCACCAAGTTCGCCTCCCAGCTCGCCGACGGCAAGTCCGCGCTGCTCGCGTCCGGCCTGGCGGTGGCCGTCGCGGCCGTCGCGCTCCACTGGTTCCTGGCGAGCCTCCGGGCAGCGTTCGATCCCGCGGGCGGGGAGCCCGCGGCTCTGGTGCTCGCCCCGGCCGGCGCGGCGGCCGCCGCGCTGCTGAGCCTCGGCTTCCTGTCCATAGGCGCCCTGGCCGCGTGGACCCCGGCGGGCGGGGCCGATCCGGCCGCCCTGCAGACCGCGGGCCGCCTCGCCAACGCCGCCGCCAACGTAGCCCTGCTGCCGCTGGCCGCCGCCGGGCTGGCCACCGCAACACTCGGCCGAAGGGGAGCAGCCCCCGCCTGGATCGCGGTTCTCGGCGCTCTCGCCGCGGTCGTGTCCGTCGCCGCCGCGGGCCGCGCCTTCGACGAGCTCGGCTTCCTCGCCCTGCTGATGTGGCTGGTCTGGGCGGCCGGCCTGGCGATCTCCCTGCTGCGGCGGGAGCGGGCAGGGCGCGCGCCGGCAACGGGCCGAGCCAGTGCACCGCGAGGTGTGGGCGACTGAGTCATCGAACGGCCCTCGTCGAGGGCCTTCCGTCGTTGAGCAAAACCGCTTCCGCGTCGCGCGGTCGTGCCGGGCGCAGAGCGCCTGCGCGCCACGTGCGCCGGCGCCGTCGAACATTCGGAGGAGCGATGGCGTACCACCGGTCATCACGTCCGTCGTTCCCTCACGAGGAGTCCCGGTTGCCCAAGAACTCTGCGCGCGGCCTGCTGGCCGCGGGACTGACACTCGGCGTCCTGCTGGCGCCGGCGAGCAGCGCCTTCGGCGTCCACTGGGCGTTCTTCGGCGGTGACAACGGCCGCTCCGGCCTTCAGCCGCAGGACGAGGGCGCGCCGCCCGTCCCCTTCCTCTACCCCAAGACGGGCGAATCCGAGACCAACGTCCAGACCTCGATCATCAACTCGACCGGCGTCCCCGGAGTCCAGGAGCTCATCTACGGCACGGAGGGCGCCGGCGCTGGCGCCGGCAACCTGCATCTGCAGCGCCTGTCCGACGGCGCGCCGGTCGGCCCGGAGGCAGGCGTCCTGCTCGACGACGGCGCCGACGACGCCGACACGTGGACCGGCGCCGGCGGCAGCGTCACCCCGGCCGACGTCTCCGTCGCCGTCGGGGCCGGCCTGACGCAGGTCTACGCCGTCCACAACGACGACGACTCGCGCGGGGCCGACGGCGCCGCGACGGCGAACGACATCGCGATCGCGCAGGTCAACGAGAACACGGGACGGCTCGTCAAGGACGTCGCCGTCCCGGGCACGGACGGGTTCACGATCTCGAGCTCGACGGTCACCACCGGGCCGGCCGTCGACGACCCGAACACGGCGGCGAACGAGGCCGGCAACCGGATCCTGTTCTTCGTGGCGACGAACGGAGCGGACCAGCGGCTGTTCCGCATCGCCATCACCAACAACGCCAACAGCGACGCGTCGATCGTCAACCCGGCGACGAGCACCGGCGACGTCGACGCCACGCCGCTGGCGAGCCCGACCCTGGTGTTCCTCGCCGATCCTTCGTCGGGCAACCCGCGGCCGTTCATCGCCGTGGGGACCACCGGCGACCGCGTCCGCACCTTCGCGGTCAACGACCTGAGCGCCGGGCCGGTGTCCGACGCCCTCGCCGGTGACGCGCAGACCCCGTCGGTGCCCGTGGCCCCCATCGGCTTCACGCCCGGCGCCCCGATGAGCGGAGCCAGCCAGGCGGGCGCGATCTTCGTCGCCGCCGCCGCAGGCGCCACCACCGTCGCGCACCGGCTCGTGCAGGGCACGGGCGGCGACCGCGGCCGGCTCGCGATCACGGCGAGCAGCGAGGCTCTGGACGGCGCCCCGGCACCCGCCCTGGCGGTCGACCAGCGCTCGATCGGCGCCGGCTTCAGCGAGGGCAGCAAGATCGTGGTGACGACGGGCGAGAACCTGTTCCTCCTGAGCGCAGGCGACCTCACGCGGGCGGGCACCTTCAGCTCGAGCTCGCTCACGCCCGGCACGACGGGCTTCAGCCGCACGACCGCGATCGTCACGGGTCCGGACGCCTACGTCACGCGCGACAACGGCGACCAGCTCGTGCTGCGGCTCAGCGACGCCAAGCCGGTCACCGGCGGCGAGTTCACCGAGGCGCCGGGGAACCCGGACGGCGTCGCGTTCGGCCAGCCGTCGATCTCCCGCGGGTTCGTCCAGTTCGCGAGCTCCAACGG
>JALYMV010000294.1 GCA_030773575.1 Actinomycetota bacterium | reverse complement strand
CGGTCAGCCTGCCGCCCGGCGAGGCGCCCAGCGCGAGCGCCGCGCCCGGCGCGCAAACCACCGGCCCGACGATCCCGCAGACGACGTGCTCGCCGAACCCGGGCGCGGCCGCGTCGACGAAGGCGACGACGTCGCCGGTCGCCGCCCCGGGCCCCGCCAGCACCTCGTCGACCACGCCCGCCTCGAGCAGCCGCTCGAGCACCGCCGCGCCCGCACCGCCCGCGTCCGCCCGGACGGTCACCGTGGCGTCGCGCTCGACCGCCACGCGGGCCGCCGGATACGCCGAATGATGGAAGGAGCGGGAAGCCCGCCAGCGCTCGGCGGACACGTCGCGAGAGGGCGCCAAGGCGCTCCGTACTATGGCAACGAGTGGCCGTCACCCGACAGATCGAGCCCTGGGACTCGGTGCTCGAGGCGGGTCGGGAGGACGAGCGGCTCGTGCAGCAGAGCGCGGTCCACGCCCGCCCCCCGCGCCCGGCGCCGATCCCCGGCGACCTCCATCCCGATGTCGCCGCCGCGCTGCGCGGCGCGGGGATCGAGACGCTCTACGCCCACCAGGCCGAGGCGCTGCACGCCGCCTGGGCGGGCCCGACGATCGTCACCACCGGCACGGCCTCGGGCAAGTCGCTGTGCTTCAACCTGCCGACCCTCGACGTCATCAGCCGCGACGCCAAGGCGCGCGCGCTCTACCTCTACCCGACCAAGGCGCTCGCCCAGGACCAGGCTCGGGCGCTGCACGCGCTCGGCGTCAAGCGCGCGCGGCCGGCGATCTACACGGGCGACACCCCGCGCGAGGAGCGCGCGCAGATCCGCAGGCGGGCCAACGTCGTCCTCACGAACCCCGACATGCTCCACGTCGGGATCCTCCCCAACCACCCCGCGTGGGGGGACTTCCTCTCCAACCTCGCGGTGATCGTGGTCGACGAGGCGCACGTCTACCGCGGCGTCTTCGGCTCCCACGTCGCCAACGTGCTGCGCCGGCTGCTGCGGATCGCCGACGCCTACGGCACGGCCCCGCGCGTCCTGATGGCGAGCGCGACGATCGCCAACCCGGCCGAGCTCGCCGAGCGGCTGACCGGCCTCGAGGACTTCACGGTGATCGACCGCGACGGCTCGCCGGGCGCGCGCAAGACGATCGCCATGTGGAACCCGCCGATCGTCGACGAGGCGCTCGGGACGCGGCGCTCCGTGCTCGCCGAGGCCTCGGACCTGCTCGCCGACCTGGTCGGCGAGGGCGCGCGGACGATCGTCTTCATGAAGTCGCGCAAGGCGGTCGAGCTGATGGCGAAGTTCACGCGCCTGGCGCTCGAGGACCGCGGCGCGGGCGAGCTCGCCGACCTCGTCGTCCCCTACCGCGCCGGCTACACGCCCGGCCAGCGGCGCGAGCTCGAGCGCCGGCTCGCCGACGGGGAGCTGCTCGGCGTCGTCTCCACCGACGCGCTCGAGCTCGGCATCGACATCGGCTCGCTCGACGCCGCGATCTGCGTCACCTTCCCCGGCACCGTCGCCTCGCTGCGCCAGATGTGGGGGCGTGCCGGGCGCCGGGGCCGCGGCCTGGCCGTCTACGTCGCGGGCGACGACGCGCTCGACCAGTTCTTCTGCCGCCATCCCGACGAGTTCCTCGACCGGCCCGTCGAGAGCGCGATCCTCAACCACGAGAACGAGGAGATCTACGCCGCCCATCTGCTGTGCGCGGCGCACGAGGGCCCGCTCGAGGCCCGCGACGGCGAGTTCCTCGGCCCGCGCTGGCAGCTGCACGCGGAGTGGCTCGTCTCGCGCGGCGACCTGCGCGAGCGCAAGCCGGGCGTCTTCGTCCCCCGCCGGGCGGAGGAGTACCCGGCGGCCCAGGTCTCGCTGCGCTCGGCAAGCCGCGACTCCTTCGCCGTCCTCGACACGGACTCGGGGGAGCTGCTGGGGACGGTCGAGGCCGCCCGCGCGTACTCGACCACTCACGACGGCGCGATCTACCTCCACGGCGGGCGCTCCTACGAGGTCGCCGGCCTCGACCACGACACCCGCCACGCCTTCGTCCGCGCCTTCGCCGGCGACTGGTACACGCAGCCCAAGAAGGAGACCGACACGCAGATCACCCGGCTGCTCGACCGGCGCGAGACGATGGGCGTGACGCTCTCCTTCGGCGAGGTCGTCGTCTCCGAGCAGGTGACGGCCTACCAGCGCAAGCGGCTCGCCGACCACGAGGTGCTCGACCTCGTCGGGCTCGACATGCCGCAGACGTCGTTCTCCACCCAGGCGCTCTGGTACGAGCTCGGCGAGGAGGCGCTCGGCTCGAAGGCGCCGCTGATCGCGCTGCTCGGCGCGCTGCATGCCGCCGAGCACACGCAGATCGCCGTGCTCCCGCTGCTGGCGATGTGCGACCGGTGGGACATCGGCGGGCTCTCGACCAACCTGCACCCCCAGACCGGCGGGCCGACGATCTTCATCTACGACGGCCACCCGGGCGGGATCGGGATCACCCGCCAGGGCTTTCGCGAGTTCGAGGCACTCGTCGACGACGCGCACCGGCTGCTGAGCGAGTGCCCGTGCGAGTCGGGCTGCCCGTCGTGCGTGCAGTCGCCCAAGTGCGGCAACCTCAACGAGCCGCTCTCGAAGGCCGGCGCGCGCGAGCTGATGGGGCGGATGCTCGCCGCCGGATCGGGCTGACCGGCCGGGCGCACGATGCTTTGCAGGGGTTGAGCGGCCCGGCGGGCGCGCCGACGCTCGACCACGATGGCCCGCAAAGTCCTGCACACTGCGTTCGCCGCCGGACTGCTCCTGCTGACCGCCGCGGCGCCGCCTGCTGATGCGCAGCAGCCGCCGACGGGGGGGATGGAGGCGGTCGACGTCCCGGGCGCCGCGACCTACGCGCCCCCGCGCGTCTCGATCCGCCCCGTCGTCCGCGAGTTCTCCATCACTCCCGGCTCGCTGGCCCCGGGCGCCCCGGCGACCGTCAAGCTGCGCATCGACGGCCTGGCGCAGCGCGCCCGCGTGCGCGTCGACGTCG
>JALYMV010000293.1 GCA_030773575.1 Actinomycetota bacterium | reverse complement strand
GCTGCCGCTTGGCGGCCGCGAGGTCGAAGCGCGGCGCGGCCTCCGAGGGGTCCTGCGGCCCGCCGCCGCCCGCCTGCGCGAGGCCGATCAGGAGCACCCCCAAAAGGGCGAGCACGGCGACGATGGGCAGTGCGCGGCGCATCGGCAGAGAGGGTATCTGCGGCCAGCCCTCGCGGCCGTTGGTACGCGACCGGCGCGTCTGCTTCAATGTCCCTTACTCGCAGGGGTCTGGAGCTCAGGGTCCGTCCGGTGCAGCGCATCGCGCGAACCGCCCGAGCAGGTGCCGCGAGTCCCCGGAGCCGTGTGCCGTGGCCACGACTCCCTCACGTCCAGCAGCGAGCCTTCCGTGGCTGAACTCTTGCCAGTGGCCGATCCGGCCGCGTCTCCGCCTTCAACCGACGACATCGAGCGGGTCCAGTCCTTCACCCGCGAGCCCTTCGTGTTCGAGGGGGAGGACATCGCGGACGCGCTCGCGCCCGGCGGCCCGCGCCGTCACGGCTTCGACGCCGCGCTCGCGGAGATCGCCGCCGGCGCGCAGCGGCCGTCGGTCGAGTGGCGGCGGGAGTGGTCGCTGCTGCTGGGCCTCGAGCGCCTGCTCAGCGTCCCCGAGCCGACCCTCGTCGACGGCACCGTCCTCTCCGCCCATCAGGTCGACGCGCTCTCGGGCACGCTGACCGCGCTCCTGGCCAGCGCCCAGGGCGGGCCGGGCGTCACCGCCACCGCCGCCGAGGTGCCAGAGGGCCAGCTGGCCTCCCCCGCCATCCCGGGAGAGGAGGACCTGCCGCCCGACCTCCAGGAGGACGAGCCCGAGGAGGAGCCGCAGGACTGGGCGGAGGAGCCGGCGGGCGACGAGGGGCTCGACGCGCCCGAGGCGCCCGACGATCCCAACGCCGACAAGCGCTTCTGGTTCGAGCACGCGACGGGCGCCGGCAAGACGGTCGCCGCCCTCGGCTTCGTCGAGGCCTCGCGGACGGGCGGCGTCCTGATCCTCACCCACCGCCGCAACCTCGTCGACCAGTTCCACGGCGAGCTGCGCGACCGCGGCTATCGCGACCGCATCTCGGGCGCCCTGCTCAAGGCCGCCGACGGCTCGGAGCCCCACGATCCCGCCAACGGTCCCGTGACCGTCGAGACCTACCAGTGGTTCGTGCGCAACGCGGGGAGGGTCTCCGACGCCTACACGATCGTCATCTGCGACGAGGCGCACACCGCGCTGGGCGAGAAGACGTCGGCGTCCATCCGCCAGTGGGCAGGCCCGATCTTCATCGGCATGACGGCCACGGGCGCGCTGATCGCCCGCCACGTCACCGACCTGTTCCCGACGCAGACCTCTCGCTTCGACCTCGCGCAGGCCGCCCGGCGCGGCGTCATCGCGCCGCTGCGCTGCGTGCGCATCCCGCCCGGGCCGGGTGTGCGGACGATCGCCAAGGTGCCGCTGCGCCGCGGCGACGTCGACGTCGAGTTCGACCAGGAGATGCTCGCCGAGCTGCTCGACCAGCTCCCGTTCAATCTGGCGATCGCCGACCTCTACAAGACGCGCTTCGACGGCGTCCCCGGCGTCATCTACGCCGCCGGCGTCCGCCACGCCTACAACGTCGCCGAGGCGTTCCGCGACGTCGGGCTGAAGGCCCGCGCGGTGTCGGGCGAGACGCCCAAGCGCGAGCTCGCCGAGACTCTCGCCGCCTACGAGCGCGGCGACGTCGACGTCCTCGTCAACGCGCAGCTGCTCGCCGAGGGCTGGAACTCCCCGCGTGCGACGGTCTGCATGCACCTCGCGCCGACGGCCTCCAAGCGCATCTACCAGCAGCGCGTGGGCCGCGTCACCCGCCGGCACCCGGGCAAGGAGTCGGGGATCGTCGTCGACTTCGTCCACCCCGCGACCAAGCACGACGACCCCGTCGTCACCCTCCACTCGCTGCTCGACCGCGACGTCTACCGCGGCGGTGCGATCGTGGTCGGGCCGGTGCGCCGCGGCCGCGGCCGGCGGCTGCGGGTCGAGCGCCGCGTGCTCCCCGTCACCGGCGAGGAGAACCGGCGGATCGAGGTCTTCGAGCGCGAGCTCTGGCGGATCGCGGTCGAGCACCTCGACTACGGCGAGCAGATCCAGTGGGCGGCGCTCGCGGGCGCGCGCGTCGCGCCCAACGGCTGGCGCCGGGCGCGGGCGATGCTGCACTTCGACCAGAGCGGGGAGCTCAAGCGGGCGTTCCTCCTCACCGCGATCCAGCGCAACAAGAACCCGCAGCTGCGTCTGCGCGCGCTCCAGGAGATCGCTGCCGCCAAGGACGCCGACGCCTTCGACGCCGCGGTGGAGGTCATCGGGACCTGGCCCCGCGAGGAGAAGCGCGAGGGGGTCAAGATCGTGCTGCTCGCGCTCGCGGAGAAGAAGATCGGCCGCCGCGACCAGGCCAACAACTGGATCTGGCACTGCGCGGAGTACACGCGCGAGGTGCACGAGGAGTACGCGGTCCAGCGGTGGCCGGAGACCAAGCGGCTGCTCGGGCTGCTCGTGAACTCCTCGGGCGGCGCCCACGCGCGCAACGCCCGCCGCCTGGTGCACGCCGCCCGCCAGCAGGACCGGCGCCTGAGCGCCGCGCTGCTCGCG
>JALYMV010000292.1 GCA_030773575.1 Actinomycetota bacterium | reverse complement strand
GCGCGCACTCGACCTCGCCGCTACCGCGCCCGTCGTCGCGTAGTCACCACCCAGACACCTCGCCCGGCCCCAAAAGCCAGGCGACAAGCGGGATTTCGTCATCTCACCACGGGGAACTTCGGTCTAGTAGGACTTCGTTAGCTGCTTGCAGGGGTTCTTGTGGGCGCAGGGAACCCTTGGGTCGTGGCGGTGCGAGCCGGCAGGCACGGGGTCAAAGCGGCGGATCTGGCCGAGCAGCGGGCGGCGCTTGTCGAGTTCGCCGAGCAGGTGTACGCGCCGCTGGTGCGCTGTGATCAGCGCGCGAAGGCCGAGCAGTACGTGCGCGGGTTGTTGTTGGAGGGGCGGCGCAAGTCGATTCAGCCGATGGCGGCGCGGCTGCCCGACGGCGACGAGCAGGGGCTGCAGCAGTTCATCACCGACTCGCCGTGGGACGACGAGCCGGTCAGGCGGCGGCTGGCGCGACAGATGACCGTCGAGATCGAGCCGGAAGGGTGGGTGATCGACGACACCGCCCTGCCCAAGGACGGCCGCTGGTCGCCCGGCGTGGCGCGCCAGTACTGCGGCGCGCTGGGCAAGATCGCCAACTGCCAGGTGATCGTGTCGGTCAACGCGGTCACCGACCGCGCGTCGTGCCCGTTGGATTGGCGGCTGTTTTTGCCGCAGGAGTGGGACGCCGACGCCGAGCGGCGCAACAAAGCCAAGATCCCCGACGAGGTGCGCCACCGCGAGAAGTGGCGGCTGGCGCTCGACATGCTCGACGAGCTGCTTTGGTGGGGCCTTGAGCCCAAGGTCGTGCAAGCCGACGGCGGCTACGGCGACATCACCGCCTTCCGCGTCGCGCTCGAGGAGCGCGAGCTTCAGTACGTCGTGCAGGTCAAGGGCACCACGTTGGCGCGTCCCGCCAACGCCGCGCCGGTCACCCCCGACTACCGGGGCCGCGGCCGGCCGCCGAAGCTGCGCTACCCCCACAACCCGAGCAGCCTGCGCGCGCTCGTGCTCGCCGCGGGCCCGGACGCGGCGCGGCCGGTGACCTGGCGCGAAGGCGGCCGCGGCCCGCTAACCAGCCGCTTCGTCGCGTTGCGCGTGCGGCCGGCCAACGACGCCCACCGCCAAGATGACGGTGTCCTGCCCGAGCGCTGGCTGCTGGCCGAATGGCCCGCCGGCAAGGACGAGCCGGTCAAGTACTGGCTGTCTAACCTGCCGGCCGACACGCCGCTGGCCCGGCTGGTGCAGCTGGCCAAGATCAGATGGCGCGTCGAGCACGACTACCGCGAACTCAAGCAGTGCCTCGGGCTCGATCACTACGAAGGCCGTACCTACCGCGGGCTGCAACACCACCTGACCTGCGTCACCGTGGCCCACGCGTTCCTGACCTGCTGCCGGCTGGCCCGCGCCGGCCCCCACGACGTCCGCCCTCAGACGGCGGCAGCCTGATCACGCTCTACCAAGCCCAGCGCGACCTCCAGACCGCGCTGGCCTGCTGGCACGGCTACTGCCCCGCCTGCCAGCGCAGGCTGCCGCCATGACAACTTAACGAAGTACTACTAGCCGCCCTCGCCGGCGGCGTAGGAGACGATCGACTTGTCGATGAGCCACTCCACCGGCGCGCGGTCGTCCGTGTAGATCTCGCCGCCGCGCAGCCGCGGGCCCATCCGCCCCGCGACGCCCGCCGCGAGCTCGCGCAGCTCGGGCGGCAGGCTCTCGGCCGCCGCCCGCACCTTCGCCGCCGACACGGTCTGCTCCGAGGCGACCACGAGCGTGTTGACGTCCTCGATCGGGTCGCGCATCACGTTCGGGAAGACGCTCGCCACCGTGGCCGAAAGGACCTGCTCGAGGCGGTCGGAGCCCTCCGGGTGGCCGACGTTGACGATCACCACGCCGCCCGGGTTCAGCCGGTCGCGCGCGAGCTCGAAGAACTCGCGCGTGGTCAGGTAGAAGGGGATGTAGGGCTGGCGGTAGGCGTCGACCAGGATCGCGTCATAGCGGCGGTCCGTCCGGCGCAGGAACGGGCGCGCGTCCTCAGCGAAGAGCCGCAGCCCCGGCCGCTCGCGGAGGTCGAAGTACTCCCGGCCGATGTCGTTGAGCTCGCCGTCGATCTCGACCCCGTCGACCGCGGTGGCCGGGAAGTACTTCCCGTACGCGCGGGCGGTGGTCCCCGCGCCGTTGCCGAGGATCGCCATCGAGCGCGGCGGGCGGCCGAGCGCGGCCATCGGCTCGATCAGGTAGCCGTCCCACACGTTGTCGGTCAGCACCGTGTCGGGGCGGAAGACGGAGTGGACGGCCTGGCCCTCGTTGAGCTCGAGGTGGCGCTCGCCGTCCGGGTACTCGACCACCCGCGCGTACTGGTGCGTCGTGTCCTCCTCGTAGACGACGCGGCCACCGGCGCTCGTGGCGCCCTTGACGACGCCGACCGGCACGAGCAGCAGGGCGGCGACCGCCACCGGGACGATCGCGCCGCGCCGCCCGACGCCGAGCGCCGCCACCACGGTGAGCGCGAGCGCGAAGAGCAGGAAGGTCCGCTGCGTGCCGACGAGCGGGATGAGCAGCAGCGAGGAGAGGAAGGTCCCGGCCAGCGAGCCGACGGTGGAGATCGCGTACAGGCGGCCGGCGGTCTCGCCCGAGTCCTCGAGGCGCTGCACCTTCAGGCGGATCGCCCACGGCGACACCGCGCCGAGCATCAGCACGGGGACCGCGACGAGCGCGAGCACGCCGAACAGCGAGCCCGCGAACGCGCCGATCGAGATCGTGTCGAACGCCTTGACGCTCAGCGACAGCAGCGGGTCGGAGACGAGCGGGACGAGCGCGAGCAGCACCGCGGCGACGAGCACCAGGGTGCACAGGCCGCGCATGTGAGGGTGGCGGTCGGCGAGGCGGCCGCCGAACCAGTAGCCGACCGAGAGCGAGACGAGCACGATCCCGATCGTGTTGGCCCAGATGATCGTCGAGGCGCCGAAGAACGGGGCCATGAGCCGGGCCGCGGCGATCTCGGCGCCGAGGGTCGACATCCCGACCACGAAGACGAGGAGCCCGAGCGGCGGGAGGGCGCGACGGCCCTTGCGGGCGGGCGCCGGATCGCCGGCTTCGGGGGTGGGGCGCACGGCGGTGGGAGCGGCCATCTCCCAACCAGTATGCAATGGAGCCCCGAGCGGATCATCCGCCGGGCGCGCCGATAGCTTCGCGCCATGGACACCGCCAGCCTCGCCGCCGCCGACCGCGCCCACCTCTGGCACCCGTTCACGCAGCAGCGCGCCTGGGCCCAGGAGGCCCCCGTCCTGATCGAGCGCGGCGAGGGCACCACCCTCTACGACACGGAGGGCAACGCCTACATCGACGGCGTCTCCTCGCTGTGGTGCACCGTCCACGGCCACCGCCACCCGGCGATCGACGCGGCCGTCCGCGCCCAGCTCGACCGCGTCGCGCACTCCACCATGCTCGGCCTCTCGCACCCCGGCGCGATCGAGCTCGCGCAGCGCCTCGTGGAGATCGCGCCGGCCGGCCTGCGCCGCGTCTTCTACTCCGACAACGGCTCGACCGCGGCCGAGGTCGCCCTGAAGATGGCCTTCCAGCACTTCCAGCACCGCGGCCGGCCCGAGCGCACCGGCTTCATCTGCCTGCGCGACGCCTACCACGGCGACACGATCGGCTCGGTCTCCGTCGGCGGCATCGAGCTCTTCCACTCCCTCTTCCGCCCGCTGCTCTTCGATGCCTGGCACGCGGAGCCCGGCGACGCCGGCCACATGCGCGCGCTGCTCGAGGCCCACGGCGACACGGTGGCCGCCGTGATGGTGGAGCCCCTCGTCCAGGGCGCCGCGGGGATGCTCGTGCACCCGCCGGGCTACCTGCGCGCCGTCCGCGAGCTCTGCGACGAGTTCGGCGTGCTGCTCATCTGCGACGAGGTCGCGACGGGCTTCGGCCGCACGGGCACGATGTTCGCCTGCGAGCAGGAGGGCGTCTCACCCGACCTCATGTGCGTGGCCAAGGGGATCACCGGCGGCTACCTCCCCCTCGCCGCCACGCTCGCGACGGAGGAGATCTACGAGTCCTTCCTCGGCGAGCACGTCGAGTACAAGACCTTCTTCCACGGCCACACCTACACGGGCAACCCGCTCGCGTGCGCGGCGGCGCTCGCGACGCTCGACGTCTTCGAGGCCGAGCGGACGCTCGAGCGCCTCGCGCCGAGGATCGCGCTGCTCGGCGACCTGCTCGCAGAGCACGTCGAGCCGCTCGGCGCGGTGGGCGAGATCCGCCGCCGCGGCTTCATGACCGGCGTCGAGCTCGGTGGCTTCCCGGCCGAGGCGCGGGCGGGCCACCAGGTGACACTCGCCGCCCGCCGTCGCGGGGCGATCGTCCGCCCGCTCGGCGACGTCGTCGTGCTCATGCCGCCGCTGGCGATCGAGGAGGCCGAGCTGCGGCGGCTCGTCGAGATCACCGCCGCGGCGATCGCGGAGGTGTCGGCCGCGAGCGGCGCCCCCGCCCAGCCGCTTGCCGCCTAGTACCGGCAAGCGCCGGGGAACGGGATCCGGGGCTACTTCGCGCGGACGAGTCGCGCGCGGAGCCTGCGGTGCGTCCGGTTGCCGGCGGCGTCGACCGCCTGCAGTCTCAGGCTGAGACGCCCGCCCGATCGGGCCGGTGCCGGAACGCGCAGCCGCAGCTCCGCCCGCCACCCGGGCACAAGCGCCGTGGCGGGGGCGCGGACGGCGAACGCGCGTCGCCGCGCGGCGATCCTCCCGCTCGCGCGCACCACGCAGCGCTCGTCGCAGCGCACTCCGACGCGGATGGCGTCTCCCGTGACGCGGACGCGCCGGACACGCCGGAACATCAGGGCGGGCGGCCGGTGGTCAGCGAGCGGAACCACCGTCGTCCTCAGTTCAGCGAGCGGAGCCACCGTCGTCCTCGGTTCCGGCGGCGCCGGGGCGGCCGGCAGCGGCACGTCGCGGACGACGACGCGATGGTCGATGTCGCCGTCGTACCGCGAGAGCAGCGCGACGGCGAAGCCGCCGGGGCCGAGCGCCGTCCGCAGGATGACGAAGACGGAGGGGGCAGGCCCCAAGGTCTCGCCGGGGTTGAGGACGGCGGGCGCTCCGAAGGGCTCCCCCGGCGTGCCGATCGCCACCTCGGCCGAGGCAGGAGTGTCGGGCGGAGGGTTGTAGGGGCCCCAGGAGTCCGAGGGCGCGGTCCCGGACTTCGAGGAGCTCCACCCGAGCGCGATGCGCCCGTCGGGCGCTGCGCTGAGCCGGGGCCCGTTGGCGTTCGGGCCCGACGGCGAGACGGAATGGGCCGGGCCCAGCACACCGTCGGCCTCCCGCACGGCCACGAGCGCGTCACGCCGGTTCGACGCCGCTCTCCAGGCCAGGAACACGCGACCGCCGGGGAGCGCCTTCGTCACGGGCCAGACTCCGGGGACCAGCCGCTTCGCCGCCGACCAGGTTCCGTCCGGAGAGCGGATCGCGCCCTCGGCGGTCTCCGCTTCGCGGGACCACGTCACGACCGCGCCACCGTCGGGCGCGACCGAGAGCCGCAGGTCATCGGCATCCGGAGCCGAGAGCGTCTGGACCGCCGACCACTCCCGCGCCGGGCTCAGCGTCATCGCGCGGACGCGCTCATCGTCGGGGCAGTACCCCGGACCGGGGGTGCACGGCTCGGGCGGCTCGTCGCTCTCCGTCCACACCACGGTCGCCGTTCCGGCGTCGTCGAGCTCGACGAGCGGCTGCGAGAACCGCTGCGCCGTCGGCACCTGCAACCCCGGCGACCAGTCCTCTCCGGCGCGCCGGACCGAGACCCACGTGGTCGTCTGGTTCGGCGCGTCACGGGTCCATAGGACGATCGCGTCACCCCGGCCGTTGGTGGCGAAGCGCATGTCGGCTCCCCGATCGGTCACCGTCACGGGCCTGCCGTAGCCGCCGGCCCGCGAGCGGTCGATCGCGCCGATGCCCCCGTTCTCGGGCGTCGG
>JALYMV010000291.1 GCA_030773575.1 Actinomycetota bacterium | reverse complement strand
TCGCCGCGGTTGGCGAGCCGGCGGCGCACGTCGGGCGCGACGCGCGCGACCGCCCCGCGCACCAGCTCGTGCCGGTCGCCCGGGCCGAGCTCGAGGGTGAGCGTGCCGTGCAGGACGACGTAGACCTCCTCCTGGCGCTCGTGGGAGTGGATGCGCCCGCGCTGCCCCGGCGCGAGGTGCATGAGGTTGAGGCCGAACGCCTCGACGCCGAGCTCCGAGCGCAGGCGCTGGAAGCGGTCCTCGAGCCCGAGTTCGAGCGCGCCCAGGGTCACGCCTTGCATGCGACGCAGCTTACGGGCCCGCGGCCACCGCGGCGGGCGGGGGCGGGGGCGGCCGGTCGTAGCGGCGCAGGTGCAGGAACTCGCGGATGACGATCTGCACGGCCGCCGCGAGGGGGATGGCCAGCAGCGCGCCGAGCACGCCGAACAGCGTCGAGCCGAAGAGGACGGAGACGAGCACCACGAACGGGTGGATGTTGACCGCCCGCTTCTGGATCTGCGGCTGGATCACCGTGTTCTCGACCTGCTGGTAGACGATCGCCCAGATCGTCCACACGATCGTGTCCGTCGGGAAGTCGGAGAACAGCGTGACGACGCCGACGAGCACCGCGCCGATCGTCGCGCCGACGAGCGGGATGAGGTCGAAGAGCGCGACGAGCACGGCGAGCGGGCCGGCGAACGGGACGCCGAGGATCAGCAGGACGACGTAGGTGGTCACGCCCGCGACGATCGCCTGCGCGAGCGCCCCGCCCACGTAGGCGCCGATCGCGTTGCCGATCCGGTCCGTCGTCCGGCGCAGGCGCTCGGCCTGCGCGGGTGGTCGCATCGAGAGCCCCGCGTCGATCCAGCGCCGCCCGCTGCCGACCAGGAAGACGGAGAGGATGAGGATTGTGACGAGCGCGAAGATCGAGTTGACGAGCCCGAGGCCGACGTCGGAGAGCACGCCGGCCGCGTTGCCCACCCGCGCGGGCAGCTCGCGCGCCTGCTCCTCGAGCCTGCCCGTGACGTCGAAGTCCTCCTCGAGCCCGCGCAGCGTCGGGTTCTCCCGCACGAACTCCCGGACCTGCTGCGCGTAGCCGGGGAGGTCCTCGACGAGCTGGTTGGCCTGGCGGATGACCGGCGGGACGATCAGCGCGCCGATCCCGATCGGGACCAACACGAGGACGACGTAGACGATCGCGATGGCGAGCCCCCGCCGCTTGAGGCGCCGCTCGAGCAGCCCGATCGGCCCCGACAGCGCGATCGCGATGAACGCCGCGATGATCACCCAGGTGATCGGGCGGCGCAGGACGTAGATCAGGTACAGCGCGAGCGCGACGCCCACCACGATCAGGACGACGCGCAGGACGGTCCGGGCGCTGGGGGCGGAGGCGGTCATCGGCGCGGTGAGATCCTCCCGGCCCCGCCGGACGGCTCAAGGGGCGCTGAGCACGACCCGGTTGCCCGACGGGTCGGCGACGAGCACCCCGCCGTCCGCCTCGCGCACCTCAACCCCGGCGCCCTCGAGCCGGCCGCGCAGCTCGGCGAGCTCGGCGTCGCCTGAGAGCTCGAAGCCGAAGTGGCGCAGGCCGCGTGAGCCGCGGGGAGGCGGCGGCGCGCCGGCGCCCGCCCAGACGTTCGTCCCGAGGTGGTGGTGGTAGCCGTTGCGCGAGAGGAAGCGGGCGCTCGGGTAGCTGCGGACGGTGACGTCGAGGCCGAGCAGCCCGGAGTAGAAGTCCTCCGTCGCGTCGATGTCGGCGACGTTGAGGTGCACGTGGCCCATCTTGGTCCCGGGCGGCATGCCGGGGTCCGCGTCGCCGGGCAGCTCGCGCATCAGCCCGTCGAGGTCGAGGCGCTCCGTGGCCATCGCCAGCTCGCCGCCGTCGGCGCCGTAGATCCACTCCTCGCGCGGGCGGTCCCGGTAGAGCTCGATGCCGTTTCCCTCAGGATCGTCGAGGTAGAGCGCCTCGGAGACGAGGTGGTCCGACGCGCCGGTGAAGCGCCAGCCCGCCGAGACCACCCGCTGGAGCGCGCGGGCGAGCTCGGCGCGGCTCGGGACGAGGATCGCCAGGTGGTAGAGGCCCGTGGTGCGGGGCGGGCGCGGCGGCGCGTCGGGGTCGCCGTGGAGCTCGACGAGCGGCGTCCCGTCCTCGAGGCCCAGCATCGCCCAGCCGAACTCGCTGCGCACCGCCCGCAGCCCGATCGCCCGCTCGTAGAAGGCCCGCGCGCCGGCGAGGTCGGCCACCGAGAGGGCGACCGGGGTCAGGGAGAAGTGCGACCCTTCCGCGCTCGATGACGACACTCGCCGATTATCCCCATCAGCGCTCCATCCCCACCCGCTGGGCCGACAACGACGTCTACGGCCACGTCAACAACGTCGAGTACTACGCCTTCTTCGACACCGTCATCAACGCCTACCTCATCGAGGCGGGCGGCCTCGACATCCACCGCGGCGCCGTCATCGGTTTGTGCGCGGAGTCCCACTGCGCCTACCGCGCGGCGTTCGCGTTCCCGGAGGCCGTGGTGGCCGGGCTGCGCGTGGGAAGGCTCGGCCGCTCGAGCGTGCGCTACGAGATCGGGCTGTTCTCCGAGGAGGCGGCGGGCGGCGGCGGCGAGCCTGCGGCCGAGGGCTGGTTCGTCCACGTGTTCGTCGACCGCGAGAGCCGCCGCTCGCAAGAGATCCCGGCGCCGGTCCGCGACGCGCTCGCGCGCCTCGAGGCGTGAGAGCGGGTAGGGGGACGGCATGTCGAAGCGCACGAAGACGCTGGCCCGCGAGCTCCACGACCGCGGCCTGCGCAAGCGGCTCGCGAAGCGGGTCGCCCGCAGCGTGGCGG
>JALYMV010000290.1 GCA_030773575.1 Actinomycetota bacterium | reverse complement strand
GCTGGCGGTGGCCGTGGTGACCATCGTGCTGGCCTGGGCCGCCTCGCAGATCTCCCCGGTCTGGGCATTCCGCTACCTGGCCGTCGCCCTGGCGCCCTTCCTCCTGCTCTCCGCACTGGGCCTCGCCCGCGCCGGGCGGCTGGGGCTCGTCGGCTTCGCCCTCGTCGCGCTCATCTGGTCGGGCTCGACCGGCCGGTCGGAGAAGAGCAACGTGCGGGCGGTCTCGGAGTCCCTCGCCCCCGGCCTGCGCCCGGGCGACCTCGTCATCTCGACCCAGCCCGAGCAGATCCCTGTGCTCGTCCACTACCTGCCCGAGGGGCTGAGGTGGGCGACCATCTGGGGCCCGGTCGCCGACGTCGGGATCACGGACTGGCGCGACGGGGTGGAGCGCCTGGAGGCCTCGACCGCCTCGCGCGACCTGCGGCCGCTGCTCGACGACCTCGAGCCGGGGCGGCGCCTGGTGCTCATCCAGCCGACGATCTACGACGTCGAGCGCTGGAGTGCGCCGTGGACCGAGCTCGTGCGGGTGCGCTCGGAGGAGTGGTCCCGCGCGCTCGGCCAGGACCGCCGCTTCCGGGTCAGCGCGATCTACCCGCCCTCGCCGTTCCCCGAGCACCCGAACCCCGTGCGTGCGACGGTGCTCGTCAAGCAGTAGCGCTCAGGCGGCGACGGGGCGACCGGGCTCCGGCTCGGGGGTCGGGCGCGCGGGCGCCGGGTGCAGCCGCAGCTCGAAGGACGCGCCCGCGCCGTCGCCGCTCGAGAGCGTCAACGACCCGCCCATCCGATCTGCCAGGCCTCGGCCGATGGCGAGCCCGAGGCCGAAGCCGCCCTCGGTCCCCGCCCGGTCGGCCGCGCGGTAGAAGCGCTCGAAGATGCGGTCGCGATCCTGCGGCAGCACGCCGGGGCCCTGGTCGGCGACCTCGACGGCGGGCTCGGCGCCGGCGCCGGCGGTGACGCGCACGACGCCGCCCGCGGGCGAGTGGCGGACCGCGTTGTCGAGCAGGATCCGCACGACGCGCGCCGTGGCGTCGGGGTCGCCGAGCGCCCAGCACGGCTCGGCCGGCGGGACGACCTCGACCGCGACGCGGAGCTCGTGGGCGCGCAGGGCGAATTCGGCGGCCACCGCGCGGGCGAGCTCGCCGAGCTCGACGGGCTCCGAGCGCAGCGGGACCTGGGCGTCGAGGCGGCTCAGGTCGAGCAGCTCGGCCGCCAGGGCCGAGAGCCGGCGCAGCTCCTTGCGGGCGTTGGCGACCTGGTGCTGGGCGTCCTCGAGGTCGACGCGGCCGTCGCGCAGGTCCTCCTCGAGCAGCTCCATGGTGCCCTGGAGCATCGTCAGCGGCGTGCGCAGCTCGTGGGAGGCGGTGGCGACGAACGATCGGCGGGTCGCCTCCTCGCGCAGCAGCGCCTCCTGCATCCGCACGAACGCCCGCGACAGGTCGCCCACCTCGTCGCGGACCTCGTCGGCGGGCGAGGGCGCCGAGGCGCCCTCGCTCGTGAGCCGCCCGACGGCGGCGCGCAGGCGATCCAGGCGGCGCAAGAGCGTGCCCGAGATGGCGACGGAGAGCGCCACGGCCACGATCAGGCCGACCAGCCCGGCGGCGAGCAGCGCCGTGCGGACCTGCTCGACTGCGGTGGCCACGTCGGTGAGCTGGCGCTGGGTGACCAGCACGCCGCCGCCTCGACCGTCCTTGGGCAGCAGGCGGGCCGCGAAGGTCACGCGGTCGTTCTGGACCCGCTCGACGAACCCGAGCGTCCGCCGGGACTGCAGGGCGGCGCGGAGCAGGGGACCCGGCGGGGCGCCGACGTCGGTGTCGTAGGCGAACTCCGTGAAGCGCTCGGCGCTCACGGCCACCCGCGCGTTCGCGCGGAACTGGAGGTCGAGGCCGAGGTCCCGCAGCCGCTCGAACCGGTCCGGCCCGCCGCGGCGCAGCGCCCGCTCGAAGCCCGGCTTCGCCTGCAGCGTGACCTGGCGGAGGTTCTCGACGCTCTGCTCGCGCAGCCGCTCCGTGAGTGGCCGCACCAGCGCGAAGGCGGCCACGGCGAGCGTCACCACGCTCGTGAAGACGAGGGCGAAGAGCAGGCGGCCGTGCAGGCCGAGCAGGCGCCGTCTCACGGCTCCCGGAAGCGGTAGCCCTGGCCGGGGACGGTGAGGATCAGCGTCGGGGCATCGGGCCGGGCCTCGAGCTTCTCGCGCAGGTGGCGGATGTGGACGTCGATCGCCCGCGGGTCGCGATAGGCCGAGTCCCCCCAGATGGCACGCAGCAGCTCCTGGCGGTTGAAGACGTGCCCCGGCCGTGACATCAGTCGGCTCAGCAGCTCGAACTCCGAGAACGTCAGCTTCGCCAGCGCGCCTTCGACGGTCACCTGGCGCGCGTCGCGGTCGAGCACCACGGGGCCGACCCGCAGCGACCCCTCGACGACGCGGCCCTGCGTCCGGCGCAGTACCGCCCGGATGCGCGAGCGCAGTTCGGCGAGGCCGAAGGGCTTGGTGACGTAGTCGTCGGCGCCGGCCTCGAGGCCCTGGACGGCGTCGGCCTCGGAGTCCAGAGCGGTGAGCATGATGATCGGGACGACGTCGCGCCGCGCCCGCAGCAGCCGCGCGACGTCGTGGCCGGCGGGCCCGGGACCCAGGGCGATGTCGAGCAGCACCACGTCGTACGGGCGGTCGGCGGCGGCCGAGAGCGCGGCGTGCCCGTCGGCGACGGCGGTGACGCGGTGGCCCTCGCGCTCGAAGGAGCGGCTGAGCATGTCGCGCAGCGGGCGGTCGTCGTCGACGACGAGGATGTCGAGCACCGACCCGGGCTCCATCGCCACCCACGGTAGCGAATGGTCAGAAGGGAGATTAAGCGGTGTTAGCCGTGATTAGCACGGGGGGAAAAGCCGCTCCGGAGGGGGCAGGGTGGCGTTATGCCCTTCATCGACGAAACGCGCCCCACTGACTCCCCGCGGCGCTTGGGCCGCCACCACGGCGCTCCGGTCGCCGTCCTCGGCGGCGGGCCCGCCGGGCTGACCGCCGGCTACCGGCTGGCTCAGCAGGGCCGTCCGGTGATCGTTTTTGAGGCGGAGGATCAGGTCGGCGGCATCGCCAAGACGGAGGTTCGTGACGGCTATCGCTTCGATCTGGGCGGTCATCGTTTCTTCACGAAGTCCCA
>JALYMV010000289.1 GCA_030773575.1 Actinomycetota bacterium | reverse complement strand
GCGCCTGCCGGCGGCCGACCCGGCCGCCCCGGTGCGGCTGTGGGTCGACCGGGCGTTCACGATTCGCGGCAGCGGCACGGTCGTGACGGGGACCCTGCAGTCCGGCACCTTGCGCGAGCACGACGAGCTGGTCCTCGGCGATCGCCTCGTGCGCGTGCGGGGACTCCAGTCGCTCGGCCGTTCCGCCGGCCAGGTCGAAGCGGTTGCCCGCGTCGCCGTGAACCTGCGCGGGGTCGACAAGGACGACGTACGCCGCGGCGACGCCCTGCTCACGCCTGGCCGGTGGACCGCAACGTCGACGGTCGACGCGCGGATCAAGGGGGGTCCCGGGGGGGCGCCGGCGCGGCTCGTGCTGCACGTCGGCGCGGCGGCCGTCCCGGTCCACGTCCGGATGCTCGGGGGAGACACGGCGCGGCTCGCGCTGTCCCGGCCGCTGCCGCTGCGGGTCGGTGACGTCGCGCTGCTCCGCGACCCCGGCAGGCACGCCATCGTCGGTGGCGTGACCGTGCTCGACGTCGACCCGCCGCCGCTCACGAAACGCGGCGCGGGGGCACAGCGGGCCGAGGCGCTCGCCCTCGCGTCCGGACGCGTCGATGCCCGGGCCGAGATCCGGCGCCGCCGGTTCATGCACGCCGAGGACCTGACCGCTCTCGGCGCCGAACCGCCCTACCCGCCTGTCGCCGCCGGCTGGCTGGTCGACCCCGAGGCCGTCGAGGACCTTCGCCGGCTGCTGGCGGCGCACGTCGAGGAGCACGCCCGGCGCCGCCCGCTCGAGCGGGGCATCCCGGTGGACGAGCTGACGCAGCGGCTGGACCTGCCCGACCGCGTCCTCGTCGGCGCCCTGGTGTCCGCGCCGCTCGTCGTCCGCAACGGCCGGGTGGTCGACCCACGGCGCGCCGGCGTGCTCCCCGCGCCGATCGCCGGCGCCGTCGCGGCGCTGTCGCAGGACCTCGCCGTCGCGCCGTTCGCAGCACCCGAGGCCCATCGCCTGTCCGCGCTCGGGCTGGGCCCGCGGGAGCTCGCGGCCGCCGAGCGGGCCGGGGCGCTCCTGCGCGTCGACGCGGGCGTGGTGCTACTGCCGGGCGCCGACCACGCCGCGGTCGAGATCCTGCGGGCGCTGCCGCAGCCCTTCACCTTGAGCGAGGCACGCCAGGCGCTGGGCACGACGCGGCGGGTCGCCGTCCCCCTGCTCGAGTTGCTCGACCGGCGCGCCCTGACCCGCCGCCTCCCGGACGACCGCCGGGTCGTGGCGGGATGACCGCGCGCTACGACGCCATCGTGCTCGCGGGGGGCCGGTCCAGCCGCCTCTGTGGCGGGGACAAGACCGCGGTCCGGATCGGTGGCGCGGCGATCCTCGACCGGGTCCTCACGGCGCTTGCGGGTGCAGCGACGACGCTCGTCGTCGGGCCGCCACGCGAGGTGTCGCGAGCGGTGACCTGGGTGCGCGAGGACCCGCCGTACGCCGGCCCGGCGTATGCCGTCGCCGCCGCGCTGCCGCTGGTGACCCGCGCCACGGTCGTCGTCGTAGCCGGCGACCTGCCCTTCCTCACGCCTCCTGCCGTCGACGCGCTCGTCGACGCGCTCGCCCGGGGGCAAGCGGACGGCGCGCTCGCGCACGACGACCGCGGCGAGCCCCAGCTGCTGTGCGGGGCGTGGCGGGCAGGGGCACTGCGCCGAGCGGTCGCGGAGGTCGCGGTGGTCCCCGGGACGTCGATGCGCGCGCTGCTGGCGCCGCTGTCGGCCGAGCCGGTGGTCCTGCCCGCGGCCGGCGCACCCGCATGGTTCGACTGCGACACCGCCGAGGACCTCGCCCGCGCGCGGAGCTGGGCCGAATGACAGGCGGTGCGCGTGGACTCGAGCAGCACGAGCATCGGCTTCGGGGCGGCCGGCGGCTTCGCTGCGTCAGTGCGGGCGAGGGAACGCCGATGCTGCTCCTGCACGCGCTGGGCGAGAGCTCCGCGAGCTGGCATCTTGTCCTGCCCGCGCTCGCTGCGGGACACCGGGTCCACGCCCCCGACCTGCCAGGGTTCGGTGGCAGCGACCCACTCGAGCTCCCCCCGGGCGGCGAGCCCGATCCGCCCCGCTTCGCTGCCGCGCTGTCCGGCTTGCTGGACGAGGTCGTCTCCGACGCGGGGGATGCTGTCACGCTCGTCGCCAGCTCGTTTGCCGGCGCCGTCGCGGTGCAGCTCGCGCGGCAAGCTCCGGAGCGCGTGCGCCGCCTCGTGCTGGTCGACTCCGCCGGGTTGGGGCGCTACGTGCACCCGGTGCTACGAGCCGTCACCGTCAAGGGCTTCGGCGATGCGGCCGTCGCGGCTGCCCGGAGGCCTCTCGGCGCCGTCCAGCGTGCCCGGCTGCGGCTCCCGCTGCTGTTCGCCCGCCCCGAGCTCGCTCCGAGGGAGTGGATCGCCGAGCAGGAGCGGCTCGGCACGCTCCCGAACCACCTCCGCACCACGCTCGCCGCGCTTCGTGCGCAGGTCACGCTGTTCGGGCAGCGTCGGTTGGTGCTCGACGAGCTCGCCGAGCTCGATCTCCCGGTTACCGTGGTCTGGGGTGCGCGCGACATGGTCCTGCCCGTGACACAGGCTTCCGCGGCAGCGCGGCGCCTGCCGAACGGCCGCCTCGTCGTGATCCCCGACTGCGGTCACCTGCCCGCGCTCGAACAGCCGCATAGCTTCGTCACGGCGCTGCGCGCGGACACCTGACGCCGGGCTCCGTCAGCGGCTGACCGGATAGAGCGCGTAGCCCGGGAAATTCCCGTAGAGCCGCTCCTGCTCGCCCTCGGGGCCGTAGGTCACCGCGTGAACGAGCAGGTCCCCGCCCACGAAGGCGCCTTTCCACGACTCGCCGATCCCGCCGAAGACCTCCTCGCGGTCCCCACGGCTGCGCGGCTTGTTGATCCCGACCTTAAACGCCTGGAGCTGCTCGCCGACGCGCGCTCCGAAATCCCGGTCGTCGGTCGCGATGCTGGCGACGAGGCATCCGTTGCTCGCGTTCATCGCGGCGACGAGTTCGGCCTCGGTGTCCACGCAGACGATCGAGTCGAGCGGGCCGAAGGGCTCGGCGTGACGCAGCGACCAGTTCGCCGGCGGTTCGAGCACGCACGCCGGCGCAACGTAGGCGGA
>JALYMV010000288.1 GCA_030773575.1 Actinomycetota bacterium | reverse complement strand
GGATCGCGTCGTGCAGCGCGGTGAGGTGCTGGCGTTCGAGGACCGCAAGTCGCGCCCGCACGCCCGGCGCGTTCAGCAGGTCCGCGGTGACGACGAGGACGGAGTCGCCGGGTTCCGGCGACACGCGTGGGGTCTGCGCCGCCACCGCGGCGAGCGCGCGCCCCGCGGGCGAAAGTCCGAAGCGCAACCGGCGCGCCGGACGGTCGGAGGTCAGCAGGCCGAAGCCCTCGGCGCGCGTGAGCACCGGCATGAGCGCACCGAAGAGCACGTGGCCGTCGAGCACCTCGCCGCCGGGGCTGCGCCAGCCCTCGACCTGCAGTTCGGGGCGCACGAGGTCGACGAGCTCGTCGGTGTCCACCGGCTCGGTGCGGGTCAGCAGCGCCGCCTCCGTCGCCGCCCAGGCCGCCGCCTCGAACGGCTCCCCGGCGTCCACGTCGGCGCGCAGCACACGGAGCAGCGCGTCGGGGTCAGCCGCGAGCTCGCGGCCGCGAACGGTGGTCAGGACGCGACCCTGCCGCCGACGGAGCAGGCGCAGGCGCCGCAACGCGTCGTGAGTCTCCTCGAGCACACGCAGGTCGAGCTCCCGGTGCGGCGGGCCGAACAACTCGTGATCCCACCACTGCGGCCACAGCTCAGCGACCTCCCGGACCACGGCGCGGGCGAGCGCGCCGGTCTTCGTGAGCACCAGGCCCTCGCCGGCCGCCTGCTCGAGCAGCCAGCGCGCGAGAAACGCGGGCCGCTCGCCAGGTGTCAACGGCTCAGGCGACACCCCCGCAGTCTCGCGCAGGCGGAGTCGGCTCGGCCCATGGAAGCCAGCGCGTTCCTGCGCCGGTTCAAGCAAGCGGGCCCGCTAGGAGCTCGGGCTGCGCCCACTGCCGCTGCACTCGCTGCGCCACAGCTTCGTCTCGATGGCCCGCGAGGGCTTCAGCGTCGCCGCCGTTCGCGCGATGGCCGGCCACAAGGACCACCGGACGGCGCAGGGCTACGCGCACGCGAAGTCCCGGGCCGGCGACGCTGCGCGCCTGAGCGAGCGCTTCGCATCGGACCTCTTCGCAGCGGAGCTCGCGACGCCCACGGTCCACCAGGAGCATGACTAGCATTCGGACATGCCCGAGGTGCTTGCCCTGGCCACGGTCAAGGCCCGCCTGTCAGAACTCGTCGAACGCGTCTCGAGCCAACAGGACCGCGTCGTGGTCACCCGCAACGGCAAGCCGGCCGCCGTTCTCATCAGCCCGGACGACCTCAAGGCGCTCGAGGAGACGCTCGCCGTCCTCTCCGACCCTGATCTCCTGGCTCGGGTCGGCGAAGGCGAGGAGGCGGTCGCCTGCGGCGAGACGGTCTCGCTCGACGAGCTCCGCGCCAAGCTCGCCGCGCGCCGGGCCTGACGCTTGCCGATAGAAACGTGGCGCGTGGTGGTGCTCCGCCGGCGCGCCGCGAACTGCTGCGTCTCCCGAGAAGGCCGGCGCCCCGATCCTCGAGACGCTGAACGCCATCGCCGCCCCCCCGCGGCGGACGGGGAAACCACTGCAGTTCGAGCTCGAGGGTCGATGGTCGGCCCACCCGGGCCGTCCGCGTGATCTACCGGCTCGACGAGGACGACGGCACCGTGGTCGTCCTCGCCGTCGCCCACCGCGCCGACGTCTAAGAACCGCTTTCAGAACGCCGTGAGCTGCCGCCAGCAGATGAGGGCGCAGGCGAGGCTGAGGAAGGCTTCGTGCAGGTCGGGCGGCGTTCCCACCGGATGCGCAGGCGGCGGAACTGGTGCAGCCAGGCGAACGTGCGCTCGACCACCCAGCGCAGCGTCCCCGAGGCCCGAGCCGGGCGCGGTGCCGCGGCGGGCGATGACGGGCTTGACACCGCGCGCCCGCAGCTGACGGCGGTACTTGTCGTGGTCGTAGCCGCGGTCGGCGATGAGGCGGTCGGCGCGCTGGCGGGCCGGCCGATCTTGCCGGGGACGGGGGCGACGCCGTCGATGAGGGGCAGCAGCTGGGTGACGTCGTTGCGGTTGCCGGCGGTCAGCGTGACGGCCAGCGGAATGCCGTGGCCGTCGACCAGCAAGCTGTGCTTGGAGCCCAGGCGGGCGCGGTCAACCGGCGAGGGCCCGGTGAGAGCCCCGTTGACGAGCGCGGATGTGGCTGCCGTCGATCACCGAGGTGCTCCAGTCAAGCTGCCCGGCCGCGT
>JALYMV010000287.1 GCA_030773575.1 Actinomycetota bacterium | reverse complement strand
GATCGCCGCGCCGTCGGTCCGCGGCCACCTGCGCCGCTCGCTCTGGCAGCTCAAGCGCCAGGTCGAGCACGAGCAGCTCCGCGCGCAGGCGGCGGAGCGGCGGGCGGCTCGGGCCGCCGTGTGAGCGCGCGGGGGGTGGGGCCTGGGCCGCGCGGCGGCTCGAACCCCGGCTGGTGAGGGAGGCGGTTCTTTGAGCCGGTCGAGCCGTCCCTCGGGATCGAGTGCATGGTTGAACATGTTCAACGGGCTCAACCGCACACTCGACGCCGGACCGGGCTGACACACTCCCTCACCAGCCGCCGTTCGCTCAGCCCGCCGGATCGCTCTCGCAGGTCACGACCGCCAGCGCCGCGACCCCCTCGCCGCGCCCCACGAACCCCATCCCCTCGCCGGTCGTGGCCTTCAGGTTGACGCGCTCCACCGGCAGACCGAGCTGGTCCGCGAGCCGCTCGCGGATCGCGTCGCGGTGGGGGGAGAGCTTCGGGCGCTCCATCATCACGGTGGCGTCGACGTGGACCGGGCGCAGGCCGGTGACCGCCACCCGCGCGAGCACCTCGCGCAGCAGCGCGAGCGAGTCGGCGTCCTTGAACGCGGGGTCCGTGTCGGGGAAGTGCTGGCCGATGTCGCCGAGCCCCGCGGCGCCGAGCAGCGCGTCGATGATCGCGTGGGTGAGGACGTCGGCGTCCGAGTGTCCGGCGAGCCCCTGCTCGTAGGGGACCTCGATCCCGCCGAGGATGAGCGGCCGCCCGGGGGCGAAGGCGTGGGAGTCGATCCCGATCCCGGTCCGCGCGCCGCCGTTCACCCCACCGGCTCCATCCGCCGCTCCCGGCGCTCGAAGACGGCGAGCTCGCGGATGCCGGCGCGTTCGAGCGCCTCGAGTGCGTCCTCGTAGCGGTAGGCGAGCTGCTCGGGCGTGTGAGCGTCGCTCGACAGCGCGATCGGGCAGCCGGCGTCGGCGACCATCTCGAGGAACGCGGGCGCGGGATAGATCTCGCCGACCGGCTTGCGCAGCCCCGCGGTCGAGACCTCGACCGCCACGCCGGCCTCCGCGAACGCCTCGACCGCCGGCTCGTAGTAGCGGCGCAGGTCGCCCTCGGGGCGAGGTGCGTCCGAGCCCCACACCTTGACGAGGTCGGGGTGGCTCATGATGTCGAACAGTCCGGTGCGGGCGGCCTCGGCGAGCGTCTCGAAGTAGCGACGCCAGACCCGCTCGGCCGACTCGCCGGTCCCCCACACCGAGTAGTCCTCCGTGTCGATCGAGCGATCGTGGAGGAAGTGGACCGAGCCGACCACGTAGTCCCACTCGCGGGCCTCGAGGAGATTCGCCAGCCGGTCCTCGCGGCCTGCGACGAAGTCGGCCTCGATCCCCAGCCGCAGGTCGGTCTCCTCGCGGACGAAGGCGCAGTAGGCGTCGAGGTCGTCGGTCGCGTACCGGCGCCAGAACGGGTGCTGCCAGACGTCGAGCGCCGCGCTGAAGCGGTAGACGTGCTCGGCCACGCCCAGCTCCGCGACGCCGTGCTCCTCGGCCATCGTGCGGTAGCGCTCGGCGTTGGCGGGTGTGAAGTAGCGCTCCGGGGGCGTGCCGGGCTCGTCCGGGCGCAGGTGGACGTGGTAGTCGGTCAGCACGGCTGAGGCAGCCTAGAAGCTGGCTACGCCGGCTTCGTGGGTCGCTTCGCGCTCGTGACCTGCGCGCCGAAGCGGCGCGGCTAACGCCGCAGGCGCCGGCCGAGCAGCAGCTCGGCCACCTCGAGGTCGTGGGGCGTCGTGACCTTGAGGTTGGCCGGGCTCGCCTCGATCAGGCGGACGGTGCCGCCCTGGCGCTCGACGAGCATCGCGTCGTCGGTCGCGGCGCGCAGGACCTCGTCGGGCTCGGCCAGCGCCCGCTCGAGCGCCTCCCGCCGGAAGGCCTGCGGCGTCTGCACCGCCCACAGCCGCGAGCGGTCGAGCGTGGCGGTCACCAGGCCGTCGGACCCGGCCTCCTTGACCGTGTCGGTCACCCGCGCGGCGGCGATCGCCGCGTCGGCGTCGTCGAGGGCGGCCAGGCAGCGGGTGAACAGGCCGGACTCGACGAGCGGCCGGGCGGCGTCGTGGATCACCACCCGCTCGGCGTCGCCGACCGCCGCGAGGCCGTTGCGCACCGACTCCGAGCGCGTGGCGCCGCCGCGCACGCCGCCCGGCGCCTCCCATCCCCCCTCGGGAAGGGTCACCACCACGCGCTCGATGCCCGCCGCACGGATCGCGTCCATCGACCACTCCCACAGCGGCCGCCGCCCCACGACGACGAACGCCTTGGGCCGGTCGGCACCAAGGCGTTCGCCGCTGCCGGCGGCCACGAGGATGGCCGCCGCGGATCGGGTGCCCGTGCCGGGCGTGCTACTCGGTGGCCGCGAGGGCGAGCTTCTCGTTGCCCGACTCGAGCAGGAGCTTGTCGAGGTGCGCCTCGGCCTCGTCCTCGCCCATCTCGAGCGCGTACATCAGCTCGGAGGCCAGGATCTTCTTGGCACGGGTGAACATCTGCTTCTCGCCGGTCGAGAGGCCCTTGTCCTGCTCGCGCAGCGCGAGGTTGCGGACGACCTCGGCGAGCTCGTAGATGTCGCCGGTCTTGATCTTGTCCCGGTTGTGCTTGAACCGGCGGTTCCAGTTCTTGGGCATCTCGGAGACGTCGTCGGTGAGCACCGACAGGACCTTCTTGACCGTCTCCTCGTCGATGACGCGACGCAGACCCGCCTTGCCGGCGTTCTCGCACGGGACCATCACGGTCATGTCGTTGTGGAGGATCTTGATGGTGAGGTACTCGCGCTTCTCACCGAGGATGTCCTTGGTCTCCTTCTTCAGGACCTGACCGGCACCGTGGTGCGGATAGACGACGTGGTCACCGATCTGGTAGTCGATGTGCTCGGTCTCCCGAGTGATCTCGAGGTCCTCGAACTGCGTGTCGTTGATGTCGGTGATGGTGTCCTCCTTGTCCGTGGGGGTCCGGGTGCCGGACCGTCCTACTGGCGTTTCGGTGTTGGCGTGTCAGGTCTGCAGGTAGCGGTCCACGAGGTTGATCTCCTGCAGCCGGCGAAGGCCCTCGCGGATGTCCTTCGCGCGGATCTCCCCCACTCCGTCCACGGCTTCGAGCTCCGGGTCGGTGGCGGCGAGGATCTCGTCGAGCCCGCGGAACTCGCGCACGATGTTCTGCACGACGAGCTTGGGCAGCCGGGGGATCCTCCCCAGGATGCGGTAGCCGCGGGGCGAGACGGGATAGTCGAGCGTGTTGACCTTGCGGTCGTAGCCGAGGAGCTCGGCGAGGCGCCCGAAGTCGAGCAGGTCCTGGTGCGGGAGCCTGGCGATGCCGTCCTGGGCGACGGCGAAGGCGTCCTCGCGCGGGTCGGCGAGGTAGTCGTGCAGGAGGGCGGCCTTGTCGGCGGCCACGCCGACCATGGTCTCCTCGAGTTGCATCTCGATGAGCCGGCCCTCCGTGCCCAGCTCGACGATGTAGCGCTCGATCTCGACGGCCATGCGCGTGACGAGCTCGGCCCGCTGGAGCACCGTGAGCACGTCGTGGAGCGTGACGCCGCCCTCGAACTCCAGGGCGGTGAGGCGGGTGGAGACCTGGTCGAGCCGGGAGCGGTACTTGTCGAGCGTCGCGAGCGCCTGGTTGGCCTTGGCGAGCACCACGGGGATGTCCTCGAGGATGTACTTCGTCCCGTCGACGTAGAGCGAGACGACGTCGCGCCGCTGGGAGACCGCGATGACGAGCGCCTCCGTCTGCTTGGAGACGCGCTCGGCCGTGCGGTGGCGGGTGCCGGTCTCCGACGAGAGGATCGTCGGGTCGGGCATGAGCTGGACGTTGCACCAGGCGATCTTCGTTGCGTTGCCGCTCAGCGCGATGGCCCCGTCCATCTTGGCCAGCTGGTAGAGCATCGCCGGCGAGTAGTCGATGTCGAGCTTGATGCCCCCCGAGAACAGGAATGCGAGCTCGTCGGTGTCCCCGATGACGATGAGCCCGCCCGTGCGCGCATCGACGATGTTGTCGATGCCCTCGCGGACCGTCGAGCCCGGCGCGACCATCTCGAGCGCCTTGACGAGCCGGGGCTCCTGCCGCGTCTCGAGCTCTGAGGGTTCCTCACCTGATCGCGGCGTCAACACTGCGAGGGATCCTAGCAAGGTTAACCGCGGCTAAGCGGGGAGATTCCGCGCTGCGCCGCGGAATCCGGCCATGCACACCTGTCAAGCCCTCAGGCGGCGGCCGCCTCTGACGGCCGCGGCGCGGCCTTCGCCAGCACCTGCCGGATGGCCGCCCGGAGCGTCCCGGCCGCGGGGGAGACCACCCGCTCGAGGCCGAACTTCCGCGCCTCGGCCAGCCGCCGGTCGGCGTGGCCGACCGACCGCAGCTCCCCCGTGAGCCCGACCTCGCCGAAGCAGGCGACCGGCCGGCCGCCCTCCCCGCCGAGCGGCACGCCGCGGACCGCGCTGGCCACGGC
>JALYMV010000286.1 GCA_030773575.1 Actinomycetota bacterium | reverse complement strand
TCGCCCTGGGCGCCGTGGTCGCGGCTCTCCTCGCCGCCGGCGTGTTCGCCGCCACCCGCGGCGGCGCCGACCCCGGCCTGCGCGTCGCGGGCGACTTCGCCCGCGCCTGGGAGCGCGGGAACCACGCGGAGATGCACGCGCTGCTCTCCGCCCACGGGAAGCGTCGCGCGTCGGCCCGCCGGCTCGCGCGCACCTACGCCCGCATCGCGGAGACCGCCACCATCGAGCGCGTCGCCACGGGCACGCCCGTCGCGAGCGGCGACGGCGCCTACACGGTCCCCGTGCGCCTGCGGACCCGCATCTTCGGCGACGTTCGCGGCCGCGTCCGCATCCCCGTCTCCGGCGAGGCGGACGACGGCTCGCTCGGGGTGGACTGGAGCTCGACGATGGCGTTCCCCGGCCTGCGGCGCGGCGAGCGTCTGACGCGGGCGACCGAGCTCGCCCCGAGGGCCGACATCCTCGCCCGCGACGGCACCCCGCTCGCCGACGGCCCCAGCCGGGTCTCCGAGCTCGGCGCGCTCGCCGCGGAGATCGCCGGTCGCCTCGGACCCATCCCCGACGACCGGCGCGCCGCCTATGCGCGCCTCGGCGTCCCGGAGGGCACCTCCGTCGGCCTCACCGGCCTCGAGCGCGAGTTCGACGAGCGCCTGATCGGGAGGCCGGGCGGCACCCTGCGGGCGGGGGAGCGCGTCCTCGCCCGGGCCGAGCCGCGCCAGGGCTCGAGCGTGCGCACGAGCATCGACCCGTCCCTCCAGGCCGCCGCGGTCGAGGCGCTCGCCGGGCGCTTCGGCGGCGTCGCGGTGCTGCGGCCTCAGACGGGGGAGGTCCTGGCGCTGGCCGGGATCGCCTATTCGGCGCCCCAGCCCCCGGGCTCGACCTTCAAGATCGTCACGCTCGCGGGGGCGCTGGAGGCGGGCACCGTCAGGCGCAGCGCCCGCTTCCCCGAGCAGACCGCGACCACGCTCGAGGGCGTCGAGCTCGAGAACGCCAACGGCGAGGTCTGCGGCGGCAGCCTCTCCTACTCCTTCGCGGAGTCCTGCAACTCCGTGTTCGCCCCGATGGGCGCCAAGCTCGGCGCCGAGCGCCTGGTGGCGGCTGCGGAGCGCTTCGGCTTCAACGAGCGCCCGTCGGTCCGCGGTGCGGCGCCGTCGACCATCCCCGACCCGGGCGAGATCGGCGACGACCTCTCGCTCGGCTCCCACGCGATCGGCCAGGGCCGGACGCTCGCCACCCCGCTGCAGATGGCCTCCGTCGCCGCCACGATCGCGCAGGGCGGCCGGCGCGTGCTGCCGAGCCTGCTTCGCGGCGGCGGGGACGCGAAGGCCGTGCGGGCCACCACGCCGGAGGTCGCCCGGATCATCGGCCGCTTCATGCGCCGGGTGGTCACCGAGGGGACGGGGACGGCGGCGGCGATCAAGGGCGTCAAGGTGGCGGGCAAGACGGGCACGGCGGAGCTGCGCGACACCACGAAGGACCCCGCCACGGGCGAGGACGTCGCCCCGGGCGAGAGGGCCGGCCACGACCCCTCCGACACCGACGCCTGGTTCACCGCCTACGCGCCGGCCGGCCGGCCGCGGGTGGCGGTCGCCGTCCTGCTGGTCGGTCAGGGCTCGGGCGGCGAGACGGCGGCGCCCGCCGCCAGGCAGGTCATCCAGGCCGCGCTCGGCCCGGGCTGAGGCTCAGACGTCGAGGTCGATCGTCGCCGAGTTGCCCTCTTCGCGCAGCGGCGGGGGCAGCGGCGAGTCGATGATGAACTCGAGCGGGCGGTTCTGCAGCGACTGGAGCTTGACCTTGAACAGCAGCAGGGCGCCGCCGATGTCGCCCTCGCCCGAGACGGAGTTCGGGTCGGGGTAGACGCGCCCGGGCTGGAGCGGGCGCGGGTCGTAGGCGAACGGGTTCTCCTCGGCCGAGAGCGCCAGGGGCTCGTACTCGTTCTCGAGCGTGTCGACGATCCGGAAGGAGCGCGCGGGCTGCTTGGGCTGCTCGGACGGGTTGCTGACCCGGATGAAGATGGCGAACCACGTCTCGTCGCGCCCGGGGGGCGCCGTGCCGGCCGGCAGCCCCTTCAGGTAGGCGCGGTCCTCGACGTCGTTCTCGTTGAGCACGCGCGAGATCTGCACCTGGTAGCTGAGGTCGGCGACGTCGACGTAGATGCCCTCCGTCTCGCCGAGGGTCCGGACGTCCTGCTTGTTGCCACAGCCCGACACCACGACGGCGCAGGCGGCCAGCAGGGCGAGGAGGAGGGGGCGAAGGGCCATGAGGGCGCGTGAGTCTAGAGGAAGGTCAGACGCCGGCGACCGTCGCCCGGCGGCCGCGCTGCTCGCCGTCCTCGAGGATGGCGCGCAGGCGCCGCAGCGCCTTCTTGGCCCCGCGCTTGAACCAGCCGCGGAAGCCGAAGAGCTCGGCCAGGCGGTCGGTGACGAGCGCCGGTTCGGTCTCCGCGGTGAACTCCACACGGGTGCCCCCGCCGGCCGGCGTCAGCGTCCAGGTCATCGTGTTCTTGACCCGGTTGAACTTGCCGCCGCGCCCGACGCCGATGATCCGGTAGGGCGGCTCCACCTTCACGAACGTGGTCTCCGCCCACTGGAAGCGGTTGCGGCGCGCGAGCCGGTAGCGGGCGCCGGCCCCCTCCCCCCAGGAGTCCAGCCGGGTCAGCCGCCAGCGCTTGAGGTAGTGGTCGGAGAACTCCTGGTGGTTGGCGATGTCGGCGAGGTAGTCGAAGACCTCCTCGCGCGGACGCTCGATCGTGATGGCGACGGTGACCGGGTCCACGGGCGCCGCAAGCATACGGAGCGACGGCGCCGCCCCGCCGGCTCGTCAGGCGGGCCGCGGGCCCAGCCGCACGCACCGCGCGTGCTCGCCGGAGTGCACGAGCTCCGAGCGCGCCGGCGCCTCCCGGCGCAGCGGCCGGCACAGCTCGCAGACCAGCCGCTCCGCGGTCGCCGAGACGTAGATGTAGACGCGCTCGCCGACCAGCGGCGTGCGGTGGCAGTGGGCGCAGCGGCTGCGACGCGAGGCGAGGGCTCCCACGCTCTTGCGCAGCAGGAGGGACTCGATCAGCGGCGGGGTGCGGACGATCGTCGGCATGGTGCCTTGGGCGTTCGCCGCCGGCGTCCGCGATCCTTCACAGTTGACTGACTGCCTATGATCGGTCTCAGAGAGGGGTCGCCGGAGCGGTACGCACCCGCATAGGCGCGTGCCAAAGGAGCAGACATGGACCGTTTGAACGCGCAGCAAGCGGCCCGCACGGGCACCCTGCCCGTCGCCGGGACGGGCGCCGTGCCCGCCGTCGGCGGACAGCCCGGCCGCCAGGGCCGCCCCGAGTGGGTCGACGCCCGCCGGGCGGAGCTCACGGTCCCCGGCCGCTACCTCGCCTACGAGGAGTCCGGCAACCAGCTCCTCGTCCCGCTGGCCGGCGAGTGGACGCGGATCGGCCGCTCGCTCTCGGCCGAGGTGCGCTTCGACGACGCCACCGTCTCGCGCCGTCATGCGCTGGTGGTCTGCCAGGACGACGGCGTGCGGGTGCTCGACGACCGCTCGCTCAACGGCGTGATGGTCAACGGGCGCCGGGTGGAGTGGAGCCCGCTGCGCGACGGCGACGAGATCGGCATCGGCCGCCACGCGATCTTCTACATCGACACCGCCACCGTCGGCTCGGCCGCCGAGCCGGCTCCCGCGGCGCTCGCCGAGTAGGCGGGCGCCCGCTCACGCGCCGATAGAGTCCCCGGCCGCATGGCCGAGACGATCGCGGTGCTCTCGCTCAAGGGCGGGACGGGGAAGACGACGGCCGTCCGCACGCTCGCGGACGTCCTGCGCAGGGTGGGCCTCGAGGTCCTCTGCATCGACCTGGACCCGCAGGGCAACCTCTCCGACTACTTCGACGTCGCGCCGGACGCCTCCCCCACCGTGGCCGACGTGCTGGCCGGCGAGGCCAAGCTCAAGCGGGCGATCCACGGCGACATCGTCCCCGCGACGCCGATCCTGGCCGAGGCCGAGCGCTCGCTGAGCGGGAGGATGGGGCGCGAGCTCGTGCTGCGCAAGGCGCTCAAGGAGGCGCGCAAGAGCTACGACGTGATCCTGATCGACTGCCCGCCGGCCCTGGGCCTGCTGACGATCAACGGCCTCGTGGCGGCCGACTGGGCGCTCATCTCCTCCGAGGCGCAGTACTTCGCGCTCCAGGGCGTGGAGGGCGCGCTCGAGGTCGTCGAGCAGGCCAAGGAGTACTACAACGACGACCTCGAGTGGCTCGGCGTGGTGCTCAACATCGCCGACATGCGGACGGTCCACTCGCGCGAGGCCTACGCCTCGCTGCACGAGCACTTCGGCGACAAGGTCTTCGAGACGGTGATCCGCTCCTCGATCGCCTACGCGGAGTCGGCCGAGCGCGCGCGCTCGATCCTCGACCACCGGCCCGACCTCGGCTCGGACTACCTGGCGCTCGCCGACGAGATCCTCGGCCGGCTCGACCTCGGCGACGCCCGCTCGCGGCTCGCCCCTCTCCTGGCCGCCGCGTCCTGAGCCGATAGGAGGGGCATGGCGCGCGTCCTGATCCTGGCGGCTGCCCTCCTCGTGGTGGGCTGCGGCGCCGATCCCCGCCCGCGGGCGGTGACTCCCGAGCCCGCGCCGGCGCTGCGCGCGAGCCTCGACGGAGCGCAGCCGAAGGCCGAGGCCCCGGTTCCCGAGGGCCGCCACCTCGTCGCCCACCTCGAGCGCCCGGTGCAGCTGCGCTCGGCGCCGGGCGGGCGGGTCGTGGCGCGGCTGGCGACCCGCACGGAGTTCGGCTCCCGGATGGCGCTCAACGTGGTCTCGCGCCGCGACGGGTGGCTCGAGGTCCTCGCCACCCCGCGCCCCAACGGCCGCACGGGCTGGATCCCCGCCGACGCGGCCCGGCTGAAGGGTACGGACTTCGAGATCCGGATCGACCGCTCGGCGCGCCGGCTCGAGCTGCGGCGCGGCCGGCGCGTGCTGCGGCGCGCGACCGTGGGGATCGGCCGCCCCGCAAATCCGACGCCGCTCGGCCGCTTCGCGGTCACCGACCGGCTCACCACCGCGAGCTCCGACTCCCCCTACGGCTGCTGCGCGATCGCGCTGACGGGCCACCAGACGAAGCTCGTCCCCGGCTGGCCGGGAGGCGACCGGCTGGCGATCCACGGCACGCCGCAGACCGAGACGATCGGCGCGGCCGCCTCGCTCGGCTGCCTGCGCGCCGCGCGCGCGGACCTCGAGTACCTGCTCGGCCGGCTGCCGCTCGGCACGCCGGTGTTCATTCGCGCGTAGGCGGCGTCGCTCTCAGAGCGCGCGGACGTTCGCGCCCATCGGCTCGAACGGGACGTGCAGGACGTCCGCCCATCCCCCGGCGCGCTCGCGGGCGCGGCCCAGGACGGCGCCCGTGGCCTCGTAGTGCGTCCACAGCAGGACCGTCGGGCCGGCGCCGGAGATGGAGGCGCCCAGCGCACCGAGCTCCGAGGCGCGCTCCACGAGCTCGGCCGAGCGCGGGTACAGCGAGGCGCGGCGGGGCTGGTGGAGGCGATCCTGGAGCCCGCGGGCGATGAGGTCGAAGTCGCCCCGGGCCAGGCCCAGCGTCAGCAGGGAGGCGTGGGCGACGTTGAAGACGGCCTCGCCCATCGGCACCTCGGGCGGCAGCGCGGCGCGGGCCTGCGCGGTGCGGACCGGGCGGTGCGGGACGACCAGGACCGCCTCCAGGCCCGCGGGCCCGTCGAAGCGGGTGGCCTGCCCGTCGGCGCAGATCACGAACCCGCCGAGCAGGGCGGCGGCGACGTTGTCGGGGTGGCCCTCGAGGGCGGCGGCGTGGGCGAGGAGATCGGCGTCGAGCTCGTACATCGAGTCGGCGGCGAGCAGGCCGGCCACGTAGGCCGCCGCGCTCGTCCCGAGGCCGCCCGAGAGCGGCACCTCCGAGCGGATCCGGAAGGTGAGGTGGTCGACCGGGTGCAGCCGGGCGAAGCCGCGCACCGCCAGATTGCGGCGGTCGCGGGCGATCCGCAGGTCGGTCTCGACACCGAAGCGGCCCGTCTCCTCCACCTCGACCTCGACGTGGAGCGAGAGGGCGGCGGCGAGCGCGTCGAAGCCCGGGCCGAGGTTGGCCGAGGACGCGGGAACCCGGACGAGACGGCGGCGGTTCACGCCAGGACGGCTCGCTCCACCGCCCCGATGTCCGGCTCGCACGGGATCACCGAGCCCGCGTGGCCGAGCGCGGTCTGCGGGTCCTTGAGGCCGTGACCGGTGAGGACGCAGACGAGCCGCTCCGCCCCGTCGGCGCCGTACTTGAGCAGGCCCGCGACGCTCGCAGCCGACGCCGGCTCGCAGAAGACGCCCTCGCCGGCGGCCAGGAACCGGTAGGCGTCGAGGATCTCCCGGTCGCTGACCGCGCGGATCGAGCCGCCCGAGCCGGTCATCGCCCCCATCGCCTCCTCCCAGCGCGCGGGGTTGCCGATGCGGATCGCGCTCGCGACCGTCTCGGGGTTCTCGACCGGCGCTCCGTGCACGAGCGGCGCCGAGCCCTCCGCCTGGAAGCCGAGCATCCGCGGCGCGAGCCCGAGCTCGCCGAAGCCCTGCCAGTAGGCGGTCACGTTGCCGGCGTTGCCGACGGGGATGCAGAGCGCGTCGAGGCCGTCGTCGCCGAGGTCCTCGGCGAGCTCGAAGGCGGCGGTCTTCTGGCCCTGCAGCCGGAACTCGTTGACCGAGTTGACCAGCGAGATCGGGTGGCGGGCGACGAGCTCGCGGACGAGCGCGAGCGCCTGGTCGAAGTTGCCGCGCAGCGCGACGACCCGCGCGCCGTGCATGAGCGCCTGCGCGAGCTTGCCGGTGGCGATCTTGCCCTCCGGCACGATCACGGCGCCGCGCAGCCCGCCGCGCGCGGCGTAGGCGGCCGCGCTCGCGGCGGTGTTGCCGGTGGAGGCGCAGATGACCGCCTCGGCGCCCTCGCGCTTGGCCGCCGAGACCGCGCAGGTCATCCCGCGGTCCTTGAAGGAGCCCGTCGGGTTGGCGCCCTCGATCTTCAGCCACACGTCGGCCCCCACGCGCTCGGAGACCCGCGCGGCGTGCAAGAGCGGCGTCGAGCCCTCCGCGAGCGAGACCACGGGGTCGCCGGGCGCGAACGGCAGCCGGTCGCGGAAGCGCTCGATCAGCCCGACTCTCTCCACTAGTGGTTCCGGAGGGGCCACTACAGGAACTCCTCCTCGATGACCCGGATCGCGCGGGGCGGGGAGCGCATGAAGTCGAGCTGCCCGATCAGCCGCACCGCCGCGAAGAAGCGCGACTCCAGGAGCGGGTGGACCACCATCACGAGCCGGGCGTTCTCCCCGAGCCCGCGCTGGACGACCGACCGCACCGACGCCCCCTGCATCCCCAGCACCTCGGCGACCTGGGCGAGCACGCCCGGCCGGTCGGCGACCTCGAGGTGGAGGTAGAAGGAGGACTCGACGTCCTCGATCACCGGCAGGTCCTCGGTGGTCTCCGGGGTCGAGGCGGGCGGGATCATCGCGCTGATCACGTCGCCCAGGACGGCGCTCGCGGTCTGCGGGCCGCCCGCACCCGGGCCGGACATGGTGATCTCCGTGATCGCGTCGGATTCCACGGTGACCGCGTTGAACGGCCCGTGGATCGAGGCCAGGGGGTGCCCGGCGTAGAGGAAGGCGGGATGGACGCGCACGGAGATCCCCCCGTCAACCCGCTCCGCCGTCCCGATCAGCTTGAGGCCGAGTCCCAGCTCGCGCGCGTAGGCCATGTCCTCCGCGGTGATGCGCTCGATGCCCTCGTGCGGGACCTGGTCGAGCGTGACCGGCGTGGAGAACGCCAGCCGGGCGAGGATCGCCATCTTGGCGGCGGCGTCGGCGCCCGAGACGTCGTCGGTCGGGTCGGCCTCCGCGTAGCCGAGCTCCTGCGCCTGGCCGAGCGCGTCGGCGTAGGAGGCCCCCGTGCGGGCCATCTCGCTGAGGATGAAGTTGGTCGTGCCGTTGACGATCCCGTGGATGCGCTCGACGTGGGCGGCGGCCAGCGACTCCTGCAGCACGCGGATGACGGGCACGACGCCGGCCACCGCCGCCTCGAAGCGCAGCTGCACGCCGTGCTCGCGCGCGGCGCTCCACAGCTCCTCGCCGTGCTGGGAGATGAGCTTCTTGTTGGCCGAGACGACGTGGCGGCCGGCGCGCATCGCGCGCAGGGCGTAGTCGCGCGCCGGGTCGATCCCCCCGATCAGCTCGACGATCAGGTCCGAGCTCTCGAGGATCTCGTCGAAGTCGCCGCGCGAGCGGGTGAGCACGCCTGCCAGCTCGGGGCGCAGTCCGGTGGTCGCCGCCACCGCATCGGCCCGCTCGGCCAGGAGCTGCTCGAACGCTGCCCCGACCGTCCCGTGGCCCAGCAGCCCGACCCTAAACGTCCCGGGCATGCAGATCCTCGACCGTCTCGCGCCGCACGACCACCCGCGCGGTGCCGCCCGAGCAGAAGATCACCGGCGGCCGGGGGACGCCGTTGTAGTTGTTGGCCATCGCGTGGCCGTAAGCGCCGGTGACCGGCGTGGCGATGACATCGCCGGGCCGCGGGTCGTGGAGCAGGACGTCGCGCGCGATGACGTCGCCGGACTCGCAGTGCTTGCCGGCGAGATGGCAGCGCTCCTCGCCCCCGACGCGGTCGGCCACGTCGGCGAGGTAGGGCGAGCCGTAGAGCATCGGGCGCAGGTTGTCCGACATCCCGCCGTCGACGCCGACCCAGGTCGACACGTTGCGCTTGACGGACTCGACGGTGTAGAGCGTCACCCCCGCGGTCGCCACGAGCGCGCGGCCGGGCTCGATCGACAGCGGCTTCCCGCGCGCGCCGAGGTGCTCGTGCGCGGTGGCGACCATCGCCCCGACCTGCTGCCCGAAGTCCAGCGGCCGCTGCGCGTCGGTGTAGGCGACGCCGAAGCCGCCGCCGAGGTCGTAGGCGGGGAAGTCGCCCAGGCCGGCCAGCCTGGCGATCGCCTCGCGGTAAGGCTGCGGGTCGAAGAGCTGGGAGCCGATGTGGAGATGCAGGCCGATCAGGTCGAGGCCGGTGATCGAGCGAGCGCGATCGATCGCCTCGGGCGCCTCGTCGAGGTTGAAGCCGAACTTCGAGTCGGCCTGGCCGGTGGCCACCGCGGCGTGGGTGGCGGTCTGCACGCCCGGGGTGATCCGCAGCATCACCCGCTGGGCGGCGCGCGGGCCGAGGATCCGCTCCAGTCGGTCGAGCTCTGAGAGGTTGTCGGCGACGATGGTCGTCCCCCGCGCGGCTTCGAGCTCGTCGACCGACTTGGCGTTGCCGTGCACGACGATCTCGTCGTCGGTGAATCCGGCGCGGCGCGCGAGGTGCAGCTCTCCCAGCGAGGCGACGTCCGCCCCGAGCCCCTCCTCGCGGAAGAGGGCGAGCACGGCCGTGGCCGGGAACGCCTTGGAGGCGAAGTAGACGTGGCCTGGGCCGTCGTGGTGGCGCTCGAGCGCGGCGCGGAACTCCCTCGCGCGAGCGCGCAGGTCATCCTCTGCCACGACATACGCGGGCGTTCCGAACTCCCGCGAAAGCTCGACCGCGTCGCAGCCGCCGATGGTCAGCCGCCCGTCGGCGACGGAGGCGGCTTCGGGGTAGACGGAGAGCGTCGTGGCGGCCATGATCGGGCGAGAGAGTATGCGCTATCGCACCCCGGCTCCCCCCGCCCGCATCGACGCGGTCGACGGCCTGGCCTACTCGCTGTGGCTGCCGGAGGGCGAGCCGGCGGGCGGCGTGGTCATCGTCCACGGCGCCGACTCCCAGAAGGAGTCCCACCACGACTTCGCCCGCCTCCTTCGCGACGCCGGGCTGGCCGCCGTCTGCTTCGACCTCCGGGGCCACGGCGCCTCCCCCGGCCCGCTCGACGGCCGCCTGCTCGCCGACGTGGCGACGGTCGCCGGGGTCCTGCCGCCGGGCCCGGTCGCGCTGCGCGGCTCG
>JALYMV010000285.1 GCA_030773575.1 Actinomycetota bacterium | reverse complement strand
CGACGAGGGCGCCATCGACCCCGCCACCCACGACGATCACCGCGCCACCTACGACCGCGCGCTTGCGCTCGAGCGCAAGCTCACGGGCGCCCGGCTCGTGCAGCTCGCGGCGGTCCGCCGCACCATCGACGCCATCGCCGGCCGGGGTCAGTTCACCGTCTCGCGGGTGCCGTCACTGTTCCTCACGCTCGAGCGAAACATCCGCTGGTGGACGACCGGGCCCCTTTTGGCGCCGGGCCGCCGTGTGTCCTTCGAGGGCTCGGAGATCGTCTGGCAGTACTACCCCGGCCAGGGTCTCCAGATTCAGGTCCTGGGCACCTTCGGCAAGCTCAACGCCCTCTGGCGCGCCAAGCGCGACGGCGCGATGGAGCGCCTGCTCGACGAGATGCTCGCCCTCCCGGCCGAGCGGGCCGGCGGCCTCGCGTGGGAGTACCTGTTCACCTTCAACGGCGGCGCGCCGCCCTGGGTCTCCGGGCTCGCGCAGGGCACGGGCGTTCAGGCGATCTCGCGCGCGGCGACCCGCCTGGACCGCCAGGCCGAGGTCTTCCCGATCGCCCAGCGCGCCCTCGCCATCTTCGAGGCCCCGCCGCCCGCCGGCGTCCGGGTACCCGACGGCGACGGCGCCCACTACCTCATCTACTCCTTCGCCCCGGCCTTCCGCGTCCTCAACGGCTTCGCCCAGGCGGTCATCGGCCTTCACGACTTCGCCAAGCTCTCGGCCGACCCGCGCGCCCAGGCGCTCTACGAGGCCGGCGAGCGCGTCGCCCGCCGCGAGACCCCGGCCTTCGACACGGGCGCCTGGTCGCTGTACTCCCGCGGGTCGCTGACCCGGGAGTCCGACCTCAACTACCACCGGCTCGTGACCGACTTCCTGTCCGGCCTCTGCGACCGGACGGGCGCGGACGCCTACTGCGGCACCGCCGAGCGCTTCACGGACTACCTGACGGAGAAGCCCGCCCTCAGGGTGACGACGCGCAAGCTCCGGGGCGGGACCATCGGCAAGCTGCGCTTCCGGCTCTCGAAGATCTCGCGGGTGGGCGTCGAGGTGCGCCGGGGCGGGCGCCTCGTGCTCTCGCGACCCGCGTTCGTCGGCTCGCGCGGCGAGCGCTTCGTCGGCTGGGCGGTCCCGCGCGCGCCGGGCGCCTACGAGGTACAGATGACCGCGGTCGACCTCGCGGGCAACGTGGGCAACACCGCGGCGGTCGTCGAGGTGCTCAAGCCGAAGCGCAAGCGCAAGCGCCCGTAGACTCCGCGACCGCCATGGCGGCCCCGCGGACCATCCTCTACACGGGCAAGGGCGGCGTCGGCAAGACGTCGGTCGCGGCCGCCACCGCTCGCCGCTGCGCCTCCGCCGGCCTGCGGACCATCGTCCTCTCCACGGACCCGGCGCACTCGCTCAGCGATGCGCTGCAGACGCCGGTCGGCCCCGATGCGGTCGAGATCTCCGACGGGCTGTGGGCGCAGCAGGTCGACGCGGGCGTCGAGCTCGAGCGCAACTGGTCGGCGGTGCAGGGCTGGCTCGGCGGGCTGCTCGTCGAGCGCGGCGTGGAGCGGATCGCCGCCGAGGAGCTCACGGTCCCGCCCGGCTCCGACGAGCTGTTCTCGCTGCTCGAGCTCAAGCGCCACCGCGAGGGCGGCGAGTGGGACGCGATCGTCGTCGACTGCGCCCCCACGGGCGAGACCCTGCGGCTGCTCTCCTTCCCCGGCGTCGCGCGCTGGTGGCTCGACAAGGTCTTCGGGCGCGAGCACCAGCTGCTGGCCGCCGCGCGCCCGCTCGCGCGGGCCCTCCTCGACCTGCCGCTCCCGGACGAGCGCGTGTTCGCGGAGGTCCAGCGGCTCATCCGCAACCTCGTGGCCATGGACGACATCCTGCGCGACGACGAGACGGTGTCCATGCGCCTCGTCATGACGCCGGACCGCATGGTGGTCGGCGAGGCGATGCGGACGTTCACCTACCTGAACCTGTACGGCTACCTCACGGACGCCGTGGTGGTCAACCGGGTGTTCCCCGACGCGCTCGACGGCACCTACTTCGGCGCGTGGCGCGACGTCCAGCAGGATCAGCTCGCGCTCGTGGAGTCCGGCTTCGCGCCCGTCCCGGTCCTGCAGGCGCCCTACTTCGCCTCGGAGGTCATCGGCCCCGAGATGCTCGACGAGCTCGGCGCGGCGATCTTCGGCGACCGCGATCCCGCCGCGCGGCTGCACGCGCGGGTCACCCAGTCCTTCGCGCTCGACGAGGACCGCGCGCAGCTGCGGCTCGAGCTCCCCTTTGCGAGCAAGGGGGACATCTCGCTCAAGAAGATCGGCGCCGAGTTGGTCGTGCGCGTGAACGGGAACAAGAGGACGATCATGCTCCCCGCCTCCCTCGCCGCCTGCCGGCCCGACTCGGCCGCGTTCGCCGACGGCGCCCTGGTGGTCTCCTTCGCACATGGCTGACGGCGAGCGCGACGTCCTCGAGACGATGCGCGAGCAGGTCGACGCCGCCTACGCCTCGGCGGAGCGGCTCGTGCGCGAGGCCGAGGCG
>JALYMV010000284.1 GCA_030773575.1 Actinomycetota bacterium | reverse complement strand
GCACGTGCTCGCCGGCTGGTGGCGCCGGGCCGGCGCGGCGCTCATCGACGGGCTGATCGTCGGCGCGGCCGCGGTGGCGGTGATGGCGCCGCTGGGCGTCGGCTTCTTCTCAGCCGACTCCGGCGGTGGCGCGTTCGCGGCGATCGCCGGCCTCTTCATCGCCGCCCTCGTGCTGACGATCATCGGCTTCCTCTACGCGCCGCTCCTGATGGCGCGGACCAACGGCCAGACGCTCGGGCGCATGGCGACCGGCATCCGCGTCATCCGTACGAACGGACAGCGGATGAGCTTCGGCTGGGCGATGCTCCGCGAGGTCGCGGTCAAGGGGCTGCTCATCAATGCGGTGGCGGGCTCGGCCACCTTCGGCCTCGTCACGCTGCTCGACTACCTCTGGCCCCTGTGGGACGAGGAGAACCGCGCGCTGCACGACTTCCTCGTGCAGACGCGGACGGTGCTCGCGCAGAGCTAGGCGGCGGCCGCCGCGGCGGCGTCGCCGGCCAGGGAGGCGCGGCCGGCCTCGGTCCAGACGATCTGCTCGCGGCCGGGCCCGACGCCGACGAGGCCGATGGGCACGCCGACGAAGTCGGCGATGAAGCCGAGGTAGTCGCGGACCGCCTGGGGGAGGTCGGCCTCCGTCCGGCAGCCCGAGATGTCCTCGTCCCAGCCCGGCAGGTCCTCGTAGTCGCCGACCGCCTGGTGGAGCACGGACTGGTGGTAGGGGAAGTGGTCGAACCGCGCGTCCTCGCCGCCGCGGTAGCTCGTGCACACCCGCAGCGGCCCGAGGCCCGTGAGGACGTCGAGCTTGGTGATCGCGAGGTGGGTGAGCGTGTTGATGCGCGCGGCGTAGCGAAGGGCGACGAGGTCGATCCAGCCCACGCGCCGCGGCCGGCCGGTCGTGGTGCCGTACTCGTGGCCGGCCTCGCGCAGCGCGGCTCCGAACTCGTCGTCGAGCTCGGTCGGGAACGGCCCGGCGCCGACCCGGGTCGTGTACGCCTTGGTCAGGCCCCAGATCTCGTCGAGATCGCGCGGGCCCGCGCCGCTGCCGGTGCAGGCGCTCGCCGCCACGGGGTTCGACGAGGTGACGAAGGGATAGGTCCCGTGGTCGATGTCGAGCATCGTCGCCTGGGCGCCCTCGAAGATCACCGTGCCGTTGCGGTCCAGCGCGTCCCAGACGATCCGCGACGTGTCGGCGATGTACTGCTCGAGCCGGTGGCCGTAGACGAGGTACTCCTCGGTCATCGTCTGCAGGTCGAGCTCGCGGTGCTTGGCGAAGGGGCGCAGCGACAGCCGCTTGGGCTCCATCGCGGCGAAGATCTTCTTCTTGAGGATCTTCTCGTCGAGGAGGTCCTGCACCCGGATGCCCAGCCGGGATGCCTTGTCGGCGTAGCAGGGGCCGATCCCTCGCCGCGTGGTCCCGATCTGCAGGTTGCCGAGCTTCGCCTCGCCCGCGTGGTCGAGCAGCAGGTGGTAGGGCATGATCAGGTGGGCGTTGGCCGAGACCCGCAGCCCGGAGAGGTCGACGCCGCGGGCGCGCAGGCCGTCGAGCTCGTCCGTGAGGACCTTGGGGTCGATCACCACGCCGTTGCCGATCGCGCAGAGCCGGCCCGGATAGAGGATCCCCGACGGGATCAGGTGGAACTTCCACTCGACGCCCTCGCGGACGATGGTGTGGCCGGCGTTGTTGCCGCCCTGGAAGCGGATGACGATGTCGGCGTGCTCGGCGAGCAGGTCGACGACCTTGCCCTTGCCCTCGTCGCCCCACTGGGCGCCCACGATCACGATGCCTGGCATGCGGCCTCGAAGTCTAGGAGTCGAGGCGCCGCAGGGAGAGCGGCACCGGGGCGGGCTCGCCGTAGCGGAGCTCGTGCTGCGGCGCGACCGGCGGGGCCAGCTCGAAGTCCGGCTCCATGCGCCGGTCGGGGCCGAACAGCGGCAGCGGGTCGCCGCACATCTCGATCAGCCGCGACACCGTCCGCTCGCCGATCTGCTCGCGCAGCTCGGCGTGGTCGAGGTTCGTGGTGACGATGATCGCCCGGCCGTCCTCGTAACGGGCGTTGATGATCGAGTAGAGCTGCTCGAGCACCCAGGGGCTCGTCTTCTCCGCGCCGACGTCGTCGATGTGCAGGAGCTCGACCGCGGTCAGCCGGTCGAGCAGCTCGCTCAGCGACGCCTCCGAGCCCTCGTCGAAGGACTCGCGCAGCAGCCCGAGCAGCCGCGGGAGCGAGTAGATCGCCACGGAGTGCCCGCGCCGCAGCGCCTCGCCCGAGATCAGCATCGCGAGCGTGGTCTTGCCCGTGCCGACGTCGCCCTGGAACCAGATGCCCCGGCCCCGCGCGAGCTGGTCGCCCAGCGTGTCGACGTAGCGGCGGACCTCGCCGACCACGTGCGGGTTGATCTGGGTGACGGGCGGGCGGTCGAAGGAGACGCCCTGGTAGCGCCGCGGGATGACCGCGGCCAGCGCGCGCGCCTTGCGCTTGGCGATCCGCCGCGGGCGGCACGTGCAGTCCGACGCGCGCCGGCTGGCCTCGTCGTAGAGGAAGCCGGAGCCGTCGCAGCGGTCGTCGGGGCAGGCGCTCATCGCCTAGAGGTCATACCGGTCGGGCCCGACGTAGGACATGAACCGCGGGTACTCCTTCTGGAAGGTCAGCTCCACGTTGCCCAGGCCGCCGTTGCGGTGCTTGGAGATGATCAGGTCCGCGATGCCCTCGCGCTCGGAGTCCTGCTCGTAGTACTCCTCGCGGTAGATGAACATGACGAGGTCGGCGTCCTGCTCGATCGCGCCCGAGTCGCGCAGGTCCGACAGGACGGGGCGCTTGTCGTGGCGCTGCTCGACGCCGCGGTTGAGCTGGGAGAGCGCGATGACCGGGACCCCGAGCTCGCGCGCCAGCGTCTTGAGCCCGCGGGAGATCTGCCCGATCTGCTCCACCCGGTTGTCCGACGTGCCGTCCGAGCGCATGAGCTGGAGGTAGTCGATGATGATCAGGCCGAGCCCCTCGGCCTGCTGCTGGGCGAGCCGGCGCGCCTTCGCGCGGACGTCGAGGACCGACAGCTCGGAGGAGTCGTCGATGAACAGCGGCGAGGAGGCGAGCCGGTTCGACGCCGCGAGGATCTTCGCCCACCGCGTGTCCGCCACCTTGCCCTTGCGCAGGTCGTCGCCCTTGACCGACGCCTGCGAGGCGATGAAGCGCTGCGCGAGCTCGGACTCCGACATCTCGAGGGAGAACAGCGCGACTGCCTTGCCGTCCTCAAGGGCGGCGTGTTCGGCGAAGTTGGCCATGAGCGCCGACTTGCCCATGCTCGGCCGAGCCGCGAGGACGATCAGGTTGCCGGCCTGGAAGCCGCCGGTGATGGTGTCGAGGTCCTCGAAGCCCGACGGGGTGCCGGTCAACGCGGTGCCCTCGCGCGAGAGGCGCTCGAGCTTGTCGAGCTCGGCGGAGAGCACGTCGTGGATGGACTGGAAGTCCTTGCGGCGGTCGTCGTGGGCGACCTCGAGGATCGCGCGCTCGGCCATGTCGACCAGCTCGCGGGGCGGCGCCTCGTGGGAGTGCACGCGCTGCTGGATGTCGTAGGACGCGTGCAGCAGCCGCCGCAGCAGCGCGTTGTCGCGGACGATCTTGGCGTACTGGCGGACGTTGCCGACCGACGGGACGGCGGCCGAGAGCAGGTCGATCGTCGCGGGGCCGCCGACCGTGTCGAGCTGCCCGGCCTGCTTGAGGTGCTCGACGATGGTGAGCTTGTCGACGGGCTGGTCGGTGGCGTGCAGGTCGAGCATCGCCTGGTAGATGACGCCGTGGCTCGGCCGGTAGAAGTCCTGCGGCGAGAGCTTCTCGTCGATGATGAGGGCGGGGAGCGTGGTGTCCGACAGCAGGACCGCGCCGAGGACGGACTGCTCGGCCTCGAGGTTCTGCGGCGGGGCGACGCCGGCGACCGGCGTGCCGCTGCCGCTGCTGCCGTTGCCGTTGGGGCGGGTGCGCTCGGGGGTGCTCATCGCGGCGATCGAATATAGGTGGCGCCCAGGCGGCCCGAGCGCGGGTCCCCGCAAAGCGCGCACACTTTTCACGGACCCGTCGCAGAGCGCGCTAGAGCCGGTGCAGATCGGCGTTCGCGG
>JALYMV010000283.1 GCA_030773575.1 Actinomycetota bacterium | reverse complement strand
CCCCGAGACCTCGCGGCGCCACACCGGCCGCGCGTCGACCCAGCAGGCGTTCGGGCGCTTCTTCGTCGACCTCTCCCACGACGCGCCCGAGGTCGCCGGGCGGGTCGTCACCGTGGCGCCCGACGTGGCGTCCTCGACGAACCTCGGCGGATGGATCAACCGGGCGGGGATCTGGAGCCCCGGCGAGCGCATCGACTGGTTCGCCGACGACCCCGACACGCTCGTGAAGTGGCGCCAGAGCGACCACGGCCAGCACATCGAGCTGGGGATCGCCGAGGTCAACCTCGTCGGGCTGCTCGGCGAGCTCGGCGCGACGTGGTCGCGCGACGGCCAGCCGCTCCTGCCCGTCGGGACGATCTACGACCCGTTCGTCACGCGCGCGCACGAGCCCTGGTCGTTCGGGATCTACGCCGGCGGCCAGTCGATCCTCGTCGGCACGCCGTCGGGCGTGACGCTCGGCCCGGAGGGCGGCGCGCATCAGTCGGTGGTGACCCCGTCGATCGGCATCGAGCAGCCGGGCTGCGTGGCGTGGGAGCCCGCGTTCGGCCAGGACTTCGAGTGGGCGTTCTGCCAGGCGCTGTCGCGCCTGGGTCGGCCGGACGGCAGCGCGGCGAGCCCCTGGTCGACCGGGCGGGTGGAGAGGCGGAAGTAGGCGCTGGTGCCGTCCGGACGGCCGAGCCGGCCCAGCGCGTGCAGCAGCGTCCACTCGAGGTCCTGCGCGAAGGCCGGCTCCCACGCCACGCAGCCGGGCTGTTCGATCCCGATCGACGGCGTGGTCACCGACTGGTGCGCCCCGCCCTCCGGGCCCAGCGAGACGCCGCTCGGCGTGCCGACGAGGATCGACTGGCCGCCGGAGTAGATGCCGAACGACCACGGCTCCAGGGCGCGCGCGACGAACGGGTCGTAGATCGTGCCCACCGGCAGCAGCGGCTGGCCCTGCTTGGACCACGTCGCGCCGAGCTCGCCGAGCAGACCGACCAGGTTGACCTCCGCGATCCCGAGCTCGACGTGCTGGCCGTGGTCTGACTCCTGCCAGCGCACGAGCGTGTCGGTGTCGTCGGCGAACCAGTCGACGCGGTCGCCGAGCGACCAGATGCCGACCCGGTTGATCCAGCCGCCGAGGTTGGTCGAGGTGCCGACATCGGGCGAGACGGTCACCACGCGCGCTGCGACGTCGGGCGCCTCGCGGGCGAGATCGGCGAAGAAGCGCCCGAGCGCCTGCTGGGTCGAGGCGCGCCCCGTGCCGTGGTCGCGGCCGACGTCGGCCGGGACGGCCGGCGGATCGTGGACGAACTTCGGCGCGGGCGATCCGAGGCGCGCACCCGTCGCGCGGCACAGCTCGGCCTCCTCGCTCCCCGGGTCGAGCCCCCGCCACGGATCCTCCGGGTCGGCGCCGAGCGTGCGCCCGAGCTCGGCGACCTGCTCGGCGGAGAGCAGCGCGGAGTGGTTGGCCGGGTGGCCCTCCGTCGGCAGCCTCCAGCCCTTGATCGTGTAGGCGAAGACCACGGACGGGCGGTCGCGCACCGCGTCGGCGGCCCGGTAGGCCTCGAGCAGCGCCTCGACGTCGTGGCCGCCGAGGTCGCGGACCAGCGTGTGCAGCTCGTCGTCGCCGACGCCGTCGAGCGGGACCTCGAGCCGCCGGCGCAGGTCGGGGGCGTCCTGGGTCCGCAGCATCCGCTGGTACTCCTCGTTCGGCATCGCGTCGATGCGCTCGCGCAGCGCGGGGTGCTCGGCCAGCCGGCGGCCGTACTTGACCGTCTCCACGTGCCAGCCCGCGGCCTCGAACATCCCGGCCAGGCGGCCCGCCGCGATGTCGGGCACGACCCGGTCGAGCGACTGGCGGTTGAGGTCGACCACCCACATCACCTCGCCGAGGCGGGAGGCCATCGGGTCGACGATCGCCTCCCAGCAGGCGCCCTCGTCGAGCTCGGCGTCGCCGATCAGCGCGATCTGCCGCCCGCCTACGGGTGAGTCGAAGTGCCCGGCCACGTAGCGGTGCGCGAGCGCGCCCCAGATCGGCGCGGTGGCGCCCAGGCCGACGGAGCCGGTCGAGTAGTCGACCGGGTCGGGGTCCTTGGTGCGCGACGGGTAGGACTGCAGGCCGCCGAACTCGCGCAGCGTCGGCAGCCAGCGGGCGTCGAGCCGGCCCATCAGGAAGTTGATCGCGTGGAGCACCGGCGAGGCGTGCGGCTTGACCGACACCCGGTCCGGCGCCTCGAGGAAGCCGAAGTAGAGCGCGGTCATCAGCGAGACCATCGACGCGCTCGACGCCTGGTGGCCGCCCACCTTGAGGCCCGAGCGGCTCTCGCGCACGCGGCTGGCGTGGTGGACCATGGCCACGGCGAGCCACAGCACGCGCCGCTCGATGCGGCGCAGGACCTCGGGGTCGGGCGGCGTCACGTCACGGGCGAGCGGTGCGTGCCGGGCCGCGCCCAGATGTCCGCGCACTGGGCGCAGACGTCGTCCGGGATCAGGCCGGCGCGCATCAGCAGGCCGAAGACCTTGCAGCCGAGGCAGAAGGCGAAGATCGCCTCGAGCCCGGCGGCGACGATGAGCGCGACGAGCAGGACGTCGGCCGCGCCGTGCAGGCCGAAGCCGAGCGCGAGCACCGCGCCGGTGGCGGTCATCGCGAAGCCCATGCCCTGCGCGAAGCGCTTGGGCGGCCCGGAGACGATCTTCGGCTCACCGAGCCGCGGCGCCACCACACGGACGGCGAACTGCGCAAGCGGACTGAACGCCGGCCCCGCGAGCACGCGCGCGAGGAAGCCGTAGGCGAGGACGGCGAGCAGCCAGTACCAGCCGGTCGCGAGCGTCAGCGCGCCGATCAGCATCACGACGAAGGCGACCGTGCGGGCCGCCTTCTCGTTCAGCGTGGCGGGAAAGGCGAACACGTGGGGAACCTTATTTCAAGGCGGCCAGCGCCTTCGCGCTATCGCGACCAGTCGGGGAGGGCCGCGTCGCGGACGAGCAGCGTGGAGGCGCCGCCGGCGTAGGGGGCCGAGAGGATGTTGTGGCGCGCGGCCGGATCGGCGCCGCCGGACTGGATGAGGATCGTCTGGCCGTCGGCGGCGAGGTCGAAGGCGACCTTGCCGCGCAGCGCCCGCGTGCGGCCGGTGAACGGGTTGACGGTGAAGCCGACGCGGACGTCCTGGCCGACGTACTGGCCGATCATCCGCCGGCCGTCGGCCGACCACTCGAGCGGCAGCAGGCCGCTGACGCCGTCGGGCACCTTCGTCGTGGTGACGCGCCGGACCCTGTCGCCGGCGGGGGTCATCGTCCAGATGTCGTAGGCGGGGATGGCGCCGCCGCGCGACTGCGCCTTCTGCTTGACGAACGCGATCCGCTTGGGCCCCCAGCTCGGCAGCAGCGAGCGCCCGTCGTCGGTGAGCTGGTCGGCGTCGCCGCCGTTGACGGACACGGAGTGGATGTCGGAGCGCCCGCGGGCGGTGGCGTCCTCGCCGCGGCCGAACGCGATGCGCTGGCCGTCGGGGGAGAACGA
>JALYMV010000282.1 GCA_030773575.1 Actinomycetota bacterium | reverse complement strand
CTCGGGCTCCGCGGGCGCGCCGGCGAGGAAGCGCCCGGCCGCCGCGCGGATCGAGTAGACAGGCACGTGACGGACATACGGCTGCACCGAGCCCGCGCCGTCCTCCTCGGCGCTACCCGATTTCCCTAGGACGGTCGTCTCGTCGATCGTCCGGGCGACCTCGCGCCGACTGAGCTTGCGGGCGATCCGCTTGAGGTCCAGGGCGAGGGCGCGCGGGTCGTCGAGGTGGCTCGCGGCGATCTGCACGACCTCCCAGCCCGCGTCCTCGACGAGGTCACGGATCAGCGCGTCGGTGCGCGCGCGGTCGGCGTCGCCGTGGATGGCGGCCGATAGGCCGTCGAGGTACACCGCGACGCGCTCGTCGACCCAGGCGAAGTCGGGCACCGAGCGCCCGAAGGGCTCGCCGATCTCGATCGCGTGCTGCCCGACGAAGCCGGTGAGCCCGTGGTGGCGCAGGAGGTCTCGCAGGCGGTCCTCCGCGGCGTTCGTGGTCGCCGCTCCGACGCGCCCGGCCGCCGGGTCCTCCAGCGCGGGCAGCTCGTGACCGGGCTCGGGCGCGTCGCCTAGCGCCCACACGAGCTCGAGCGCGCGGTGGCGATCCAGCGTGCGGTGCCAGAAGACGTTGCGGCCGGTGCGCAGGCACGCGTGGCACGAGCGCTCGCACGCGTTGGGGCACGCACGGAGCAGCGGCTCGAGCTTCGCCGCGATCTCGGCCCAGCGCTCGATGACCTGGACGAGCAGGCCCGAGCCGCCGGGCATGGGGTCGTACACGAAGAGATCGGTCCGGCCGTCGTCGGCGCGAACGGGCAGGGTCTGGAGGTCGTCGGGCTCCATCTGCAGCACCTGCGCCGCGCCGAGCCGCACCGCCTCCCCGAGGTTCGCCGCCGCCTCCTGGTCGTGGAGGCCGCGGAAGCGCAGCGCGTCCGCGTTGACGTCGGCGCTCAGGGCGAGCCGACCCGGCGCGCGTCCGCAGCTCTTTCGGTGGTGGGCCTCGAAGTTCTGGAGCTCCCGGTCCGAGGCGTAGGGCGAGCGCGCCGCGCCGCACACCGTGCAGATTGGATAGCCGGCCGCGCCAGCGCGCACCCGGTCGGCCGGGCCGACGTTGACCAGACGTAGGCCCTGCCCGAGAACGTGGTGCACGTCGGTCTCCCCGAACCGCCACGCGGTCCCGCCGCGGCGTCGCGGCACCTCGAGCCCGAGCACCGTCACCGGCAGCTGGAAGCGTTCCGTCTCCTCGTCGCGGATCGCGCCGAGCTGCTCGAGGTCGACGTCGGCGACCGGCAAGCCCTCGACGGCCACCGGCGCGTCGTCGGCGTAGCCCGGCGACGCCGCGCCGGCGAGGCGCAGCTGGCCGCTCTCGGCGTCGAGCACGTAGCCGTCGGTCGCCCGCGCCTCGCCGCTGGCCGGGAAGTGGAAGCGGTTGGCGCGGTAGCGCCCGCGGTTGGCGTAGAGCAGGTTGCCGGGCACGAACTCGCGCACCGCGACCGCCGGCGGGCGCGAGAGCTCGAACTGCGTTGTCCCGCCCCTCCAGCCGGGGAAGGCGCTGATGCCGCCGTCATACAGCCCGTAGCCCGGCAGGAACCCCTCGCCGGCCAGCACGCTCAGTGTGTAGGTGCGCACGTCCCGGCGCTTCAGCCCCTCGACGTACTGCCGGCAGCGCCGCTGCTGCTTCTGCTCCTCGGCACCCAGCGGCGCGCCACGCTCGGCCTCCTCGAGCGCAAGCCGCTGCAGCGTGTCGAGCACCCAGCGCAGCCGCTGGTGCAGGTGGTCGACGTGCTCCTGCAGGTCGGCTGCCGTCCGAGCGACGAGCACCTCGAGCCGCTCGGGGTCCGCCTCAGCCGCCGCCTCGGCCGGCCAGCCGGCGGCGAAGACCCGCTTGACCGCCGAGACGAGCAGCGCGCGGTGGCGGTCGAGCATCGCGCCGAGCGGAGCCATGTCGACCGGCGCGGCGAGCGGACGGTCGTCCTCGCCGGCGAAGAGCAGGTCGCGGACGTACAGCGGCAGCGTCGCCTCGAGCGCCGCCCCCGTCGCCGCGTCGTCCCGCGCCAGGCGCAGGAGCTCACCAAGCACGATCGCGTGCACGTGCTTGCGCACGAGGACGTCGTTCTTGAGGTTGAACCGCGGCGGGCGCAGCCGGGCGTCGAGCAGCTCGCGCGGCCGCTCGAAGAAGTACGTGTCGTGCACCGCCCGGCGGCAGTAGACGAGGACGACGGCCATCCGCCGGCGTCGGCCCGCGCGCCCTACCCGCTGCCAGTAGCTCGCCGGCGTGGGCGGCACGTTGCGGCACAGCACGAGGTCGAGCGCCCCGATGTCCACCCCGAGCTCGAGTGTCGGCGAGGCAACGAGCGTGTTGACCGGCCCGCCACGGCGCTTGAACTCGCCCTCGATGCGCAGGCGGTCCTCGACGGGCACCTGCGCAGTGTGCTCTTCCGCGGTGACCATCGTGAACGGCCGCGAGAGCAGCGCCACGTTGTAGTCGTCGGCCGGCGGGTCGGCGCGCTCGACGGTGCCGCCGCAGTGCATCTTCGTGCACGCGCCCGCCGGAGTGGGGCGGGCATGCACCCGGCGACAGCGCGAACAGCGCCACCGTGCGTGCTGGGGGACGAGCCCGAGCTGCGCGGCGTCGACCTGGTGCGCGCCGGACGTACCGCGCAGCACGCCACCCACCCCGCCGACGAGCCGCACGCCGACGACGAGGCCGAGCTCCTCGAGCAGCGCCCAGA
>JALYMV010000281.1 GCA_030773575.1 Actinomycetota bacterium | reverse complement strand
CGCCGCGCCTTCGCGGCGAAGCGCTCGGCGGCGGCGCGCGCCAGCACGCCGTCGGCGCTCTCGGTGGGGGTCCACTCCGCCACGCCGGCGGAGCAGGGGGACTGCGGGACCGCCTCGAGCAGCCGCTCGGCGATGACCAGGGCCTTTTGCAGCGGCTCCCCGAGGAGCAGGAGGGCGAACTCGTCGACGCCCCAACCGGCGAGCACGTCGCCCTCGCGGAACTCGCGCTCCCGCGCCGCGGTCGCCTCCTTGAGGAGCCGGTCCCCCGCCTGGTGGCCGTGCGTGTCGTTGAACTCCTCGAAGGCATCGACGTCGAGCAGCGCAGCGGAGAGCGGGCGCCCGTCGCGCTCCGCCCGTGCGACCGCCGCCGAGAGCGCCGCGTCCCACGCACGCCGGTTCGGCAGGCCGGTCAGGGGGTCGTGGAGCGCGAGGCTCTGCAGCTCGGAGAGCAGATCGGCGCGGGCGATGGCGCTCACGGCGTCGGCCGCCAGCAACGCCAAGGCGTCGCTGCGACGCTCGAGAGTCCTGGTCACATCTTGGACTATCGGCAGGACTCCGCTCCGGGCCTGAGCCAGGGCCGCCGTCAGAAGGAGCTCCTAGGTCCGGGTCAGGGCGTCGCGGCCACGACGGCGTCGCCGGGGGGCGCGCTCAGCCGCGGCACCTCTCCGAGCACCTCGAGGAGCGTGGCGACCACGCGCGGGTCGAACTGCGTGCCCGCGCAGCGGCGCAGCTCGTCGAGCGCCGCGCTCATCGGCAGCGCCTTGCGGTAGGCGCGGTCGGTGGTCATCGCGCTGAACGCGTCGCAGGCGCTGCAGATGCGCGACTCGATCGGGATCGCCTCGCCCGCGAGGCCGTCGGGGTAGCCCGTCCCGTCGTAGTCCTCGTGGGAGCCGCGGACGATGATGCCCACCTCGCCCAGCACGCCGCCCACCGAGTCGAGCATCCGCAGGCCCTCGATCGTGTGGGTCTTGATGATCGCCCACTCCTCCTCGTCGAGCTTGCCCGGCTTGTCGATGATCCGCTTGGGCATGGCGATCTTGCCGACGTCATGGAGCAGGGCGCCGAACTCCAGATTGCGCCGGGAGCGCGCCGAGAGCCCGAGCCGCCGGCCGACCTCGACCGACAGCTCGACGACGTCGCGGCTGTGCGCGCCGGTGTACTCGTGGTCGGCCTCGACGACGTCGCCGAGCAGCAGCGCCGTCCCGCGATAGGCCTTCGAGAGCTCGAGCGCCTGGTCCATCCGCCGCCGTCGCTCCAGCGCGAAGATGCCCAGGACCCCGCACAGCGGCAGCACCACGATCGCCCCCAGCGGGCTGCCGTCGATCGCGATGGCCAGCGCGAAGCCGACCGGCGCGAGCAGGACGTCGACCAGGTACACCCATCCGACGGCCGGCAGCTGCGGCCGTATCGGAGCGCCGACCGAGAGCCGTTCGATGCCGAGCGACGTGGGGGCGTTTGCAGCTAAGAACGCCAGCAGCGCCGCCACGGCGACCGGCCAGTCCTCCCACCCCGGCGCCCCGGGATCGGCGAGCGCCACGACGAGCGCCGGGCCCACGGTCCCCCACGCCTGGCGCGGCACCTTGATCACGCGGCTCAACCGGCGCTGCCCGGTCGCGGCGGCATAGGTGAAGGCCAGCAGGTAGGCGGTGGCCATCGCGAGCGGCACGATCCGCGTCGGCAGGACGAACAGCATCGGGAACAGCACGAGCACGGTCGGCTCCGTGAAGGCGCTGCCGATCTCGAACTCCACCCGCGAGACGACGGCGCCCAGCAGCACGAGCACGACGAGCGCGCCCACGTCGAGCGCACGACCGGTCGGCGCGAGCGCCGCGAGCGCCACCCCGACCGCGACGAAGGCGACGCTCATCGTCACCTCGACGGCGCGCTCGCGGCCGGACGGCTCGGAATGCTTGAGGGCGGGGCGACTCCGGCTGGAAGCTGTCGGGCAACGCCCAGTACAACAAACCGAACTCGCCGTTCGCGGTGCTCGGCCTCACCGACCGCCAGTCGCTACGCCTCCAGCCGGGCGGCATCGCGACGAGCCCGGCGTTCTGCGTCGACGTCAACTACCCGAGCTTCCGGTTCTTCCTCGCCGACTTCGAGGCGCGCGGCGGCAACCTGAAGGTGGAGGTCATCTACCCCGACATGAAGGGCCGCAACGTTCTCCTCGCGGCAGAGATGCAGTCGGGCAAGGCGTGGCAGCTGACGCCCGACGTCATGCTCACGCCGGAGTACGCCGGCACCGACCCCGGCTGGCGCAAGGTCGCCCTCCGGTTCAAGGCCTCGGGCGACAAGGCGGACTTCCGCGTCGACGACCTGGTCGTCGATCCCTACCGCACCGGGTAGGTACGCGTCGGACCGTCGCGGCGAGCGCGCGCAAGGGGCAGCGC
>JALYMV010000280.1 GCA_030773575.1 Actinomycetota bacterium | reverse complement strand
GCCGCCGCCCGCGAAGCGGACGTCGCGGCCGAGGCCGATGCCGTCGCGCTCGGACGTCCGGGCGCCGAGGACCTGCCCGAGGAACGCCGCGGCGCGCTCCGCGTCGGGTGCCTCGGGCGCGCCCTGCGCCTCGAGCGCGTCCAGCGCGTAGCCCTGGAGCAGCGGCGCGTGCAGCCCGGCGAAGACGTCCGGCCGGCTGACGTGGTCGAGCACCACGGGGCGGCCGCCGATCGCCAGCAGAGCTCCCGTCTGGCCCCCATGGATCCGCACCGCGCGCTGGACCTCGGCGAGGCGGTCACGCCGCCCGTCGTAGATGTCGTGCATCGCGCCGGTCGCGGAGGCGACGTCCATCCGCGCCGACTTGTGGGCGACCTCCTCCCACACCTCGCCCTGCGCGGCGCGCGGTGCCATCCCGGCGGCGACGCTCAGCCGCGCGGCACGGTTCTTCCGGCTCCGGAGCGCCGGATAGGCGGCCTGGGGAGCCGGGCTGAACTCCTCCTCGCTCCGCCTCCCGTCCCAGCGGCCGGCCTCGACGCAGCTGACCGGCACCTGCAGCTCGGATCGCGGGCCGACGAGCACGGAGACGTCGAACGTGCGGTTCTGCTGGGCGCCGAGGATCTCCTCGCCCTCGTAGAGCAGGACGGTGTGGTCCGTCGGGTTGAGGACGACGAGGTCGTTGACCGACGCGCCGCTCGGGAGCTCCCTGATCGAGATCCCGTAGGCGCGTGCCCGGGCGAACGAGACGTACTCGAGGACGGGCGTCGGCCCGAAGACGGGGAAGACGGCGAGCGGGCCGTGGACGTCGGGCTCGCCGAGGCGCAGCGGCTCGGGAAGGTGGTCGGAGAGGGCGGGAGCGGGGATGTCGTTGGCGGTCATGGCGTTCCTCCTTTTCGTTGAGGACTGGGTCGCCGCCCCGTGCCCAGCCCTGACAGGAGAGGCTTGACCGCCGCCCCTGCCGCTCCTGATACTCCGCGCGGGGATGGGGAGCCTGCACAGCAACCGCGGCGCCAAGCGGGCGCGCGAGGCGCGGGAGCAGCTCGGCTTCACGCGGGAGGGGCCACTGCCCGACGTGCTGGAGGCGGTGGAGGTGCGAGGCGGTGCGCACGTCGTCGTGCTCGAGCTGCCGGAGGGGGTGGCCGGCGCGTACCTCGCGCGCCCCGGGCTCCCGCTCCTGTTCGTCAACGGGCGCCAGGCGCTCTCGCGCCAGCGGTTCACGGTCGCGCACGAGTTCGGCCACCACCGGATGGGTCACTCCTCGGTCGTCGACGACCAGGCGGCCATCGGACCCGGCGCGCGCGATCCACACGAGGTCGCGGCCAACGCCTTCGCGGCGGAGTTCCTCATGCCGCGCGACGCCGTGACGGCCTGGGGGAGGGAGAACGTGACGGGGGCCGTGACGCTGGAGGACGTCTGCCTGCTGGCGAGCGCGTACGGGGTGAGCTGCCTGGCCGCCCGCTACGCGCTCGCGAACGCCGGCGTCCTCACCGACCCCCGCCGGCGCGAGGACCTCGACGCGGAGATCGGCGACGGGCTGCACGTGGAGCTCTCGCAGCGTCTGGGGCTCGAGCTCCTCGCGGACGAGCTCGCGGACGCGGCGGGCCATTTGCCCCGGCTCCCCGGCCCGCTGCGCGACAGCGCGCTCGGCGACCTGCTCTCCGGGCTCACGGACGCCGACGGGCTGGCCCGGCAACTCGACCGCGACCCCGTCGAGATCCGGGCGATGGCGCGGGATCTGGCGCTGGACCGGCTCCTGCCCGCGGCGCTCTAGCGGCCGCCGAGGAAGAGGTCGTCGACCTCGTCGCGGCGTTCGCCGCCGGGTGCCTCGAGCGCGTCGGCGAGCACCTCGAGGTGCGAGGCGACGGCCTCCGCTGCGTCCTGGTCCGCGCGGAAGACCGGGGCCGCCGCCGCCGAGACCCGTGGGCCCCAGCCGCCCACGTCCGCCGCTCCCTCCAACTCGTCCCGGGGGACGCCGAAGACGCGAGCGAGCGCTTCGAACACGCGCCGCGACACCCGCGCGGGCTCGAGCGAGCCATGCTCGAGGCGTCCGAGGTAGCCGGCGGTCTTCTCGACCTGGTCTGCGCGCAGCCCGAGTGCCGGCGCCAGCTCTTCGGCGAGCTGCGGCGTCGTGATCCCGAAGCGCTCGCGCAGGCGGACGAGCAGCGCGGGGAGCAGGCCGCCCTGCTCGCCGGGCGCCGCCAGCGCGCGGGCGACGGCCGGCTCGGCGCGGATCGCCTCCAGCGACGCGTCGGTGAACGCCGGCGTGGGCGCGAAGGAGAGGAACGCGACGAGGTCGTCCGCGAGCGCCGCGCGCTCGCCGGCGGGCGCACGGGCGACGTAGTCGTCGACGTCCGGGCGCCTCCCGGCGTTCCAGGCGTCGATGAACTC
>JALYMV010000279.1 GCA_030773575.1 Actinomycetota bacterium | reverse complement strand
GCGACCCGCCGCCGCGCCCGCGGCCGCGCTTCGGTCACGGGGCGATCGTCGCCGGCGAGCGCCTGACGCTGCTCGGCTGCTTTCACCCCTCCCAGCAGAACACGTTCACCGGCCGCCTCGTGCCGGCGATGCTCGACGACGTGCTCGCGCAGGCCCGGGCGCTCACGGACGCCGCCGCCTGAGCCGGGCTCAGAGCGCGACGCCGAGCGCCTCGGCGGCCGCCGCGAGGCCTTGCCCGCGCCACCGCGCCCGCTCCCAGGGGTCGGCGGGGCGCTCGAGCACCGTGCGGATCGTGAACGCGCGGGGGTGCAGCGCCTCGTCCTCGACCTCCGCCCAGGTGACCGGCGCGGCGACGGGCGCGCCCGGCTGGGCGCGAACGGTGTAGGGCACGACCGCCGTGTGCCCGCGGCGCGCGCGGCCCGTATCGACGTAGCGCCGCCCGCGGCGCTGGGACTTGTAGAACGCGCGGGTCAGCTCCTTCGGCGCGCGCTTGACGAGCGCGGCGCCGATCGCCTTGGCGAACGCCCACACGCCGTCCCACCCCGTCGTCGCGTCGAGCGCGACGATGACGTGGAGGCCGCGCGAGCCGCTGACCATCGGCAGCCCGAGCAGACGCACCCGCTCGAGCTCCTCGCGCAGCATCAGCGCCGCGTCGCGGACCGGCGCGAAGTCCTCGCCCGCGGGGTCGAGGTCGAGGACCAGCGCGTCGGGGCACTCGAGGTCCGGCGCCCGCGCCGGCCACGCGTGGAAGGTGAGCGCCCCCTGGTTGGCGAGGTAGACGAGCGCGTCGCGGCTCTCGGCGAGGGGATGAACGGTCTCGCCGTCGCCCTCGCTGCGCCGGACGGGCAGCCGGCCCACATGGTCGGGGAAGTGCGGGCTCGCGGTCTGCTGGTAGAAGCCGCCGGCATCGATGCTCGCGCGGAAGCGCTGCAGCGACAGCGGCCGCCCCTCGAGGTGCGGCACCATCCGCTCCGCGACCGCCTCGTAATAGGCGACGACGTCGCCCTTGGTGATCCCGTCCGCCGGGAACAGGACCCGGTCGAGGTTCGTCAGCCGCACGCAGGCCGCGTACCCGTAGCCTGCCCGCCATGAGCCGTCGAGCGGTGCGGGCCACGATCCGCGGCCACGTGCAGGGCGTCGCCTTCCGCGATGCGACCGTCCATCGGGCACGCGAGCTCGGCATCCTCGGCTGGGTGCGCAACGAGGAGGACGGCAGCGTCGCCGCTCACGCGGAGGGCGAGGCCGAGGCCGTCGACGCGCTCGTCGCCTTCCTCCACGACGGCCCCCGGGCCGCCCGCGTCGAGGGAGTCGAGGTCGCGGACGCGCGGGTCGAGGGCCACGAGGAGTTCGCGGTCCGCGAGTGAAGCCCGGAGTCTTCGTCGTCCAGGAGCACGCCGCCACCGCCCATCACTTCGACCTGCGCCTCGAGGTCGAGGGCGTGATGCGCTCCTGGGCGGTGCCCAAAGGTCCCTCGCTCGACCCGGGGGCCAAGCGTCTCGCGGTGCAGGTCGCCGACCACGGCAAGGGCCACAACTCCTTCGAGGGGCGGATCGGCGGGGGCGGCGTGATCGTCTGGGACCGCGGGAGCTACGAGCAGGGTGGCCGCGTCCCCTGGCCGGAGGCGCTCGACCGCGGCCATGCCGTCTTCGTCCTGCGCGGCGAGAAGCTCTGCGGCGGCTTCGTCCTCCAGCGCACCCGCGAGGGCCAGAAGCCCCAGTGGCTGCTGATCAAGCGCCGCGACGAGGCGGCGCGCCCGGGCTCCGACGTGGTCGCCGAGCGCCCGGAGTCGGTGATCAGCGGGCGCACGCTCGAGGACCTGCTCGGGCGGGGGTGAGCCGCGGGCGGGTCAGTTGCAGTTCATCCGCCGCTCCTCGATGGCCCGCGCCGCCGCCGCGGGCGTACCCTTGATACGTGCCGCTCTCAGCCTTCACTCCCCAGGTCCGTGAGTGGTTCACCCGGGCGTTCGCCGAGCCGACCGCCGCGCAGGCGCAGGCGTGGCCGGCGATCGCCACCGGCAGGCACACGCTGATCTCTGCGCCGACGGGCTCGGGCAAGACGCTCGCCGCCTTCCTGTGGGGCCTCGACCGCTTGGTCGCCGAGCCGCCGCCTGCCGACCCGAAGGATCGCCGCACCCGCCTCGTCTACGTCTCGCCGCTCAAGGCGCTCTCCTACGACATCGAGCGCAACCTGCGCGCGCCCCTGCGAGGGATCGGCGGCGACCTCACCGTCGCCATCCGCACCGGCGACACGCCCCAGCGCGAGCGCGTGGCCATGCGCCGCGAGCCGCCGGACATCCTCATCACGACGCCCGAGTCGCTGTTCCTCATCCTCA
>JALYMV010000278.1 GCA_030773575.1 Actinomycetota bacterium | reverse complement strand
AGGCGAGGTCCGACGTGGTGTTGGGAGCGGCGTGCTCCTGAGTGGTGTCGAAGTCGACGTGCCGGCGCGCGTGCGGCGCGTAGGCGCCCGTCACCTTGCCCTCCGAGCCCTCGCCGGCGAGCATCGTCTCCATGCGGACGCGCCCGCGCGCAGAGCCGAAGCCGAGCGCGATCCAATCGAGGGCGCCGTCGCGGGCCACTTCGGCGCGTTGGGATCCGAAGATCCACGAGCGCTCGTTGAGGTCCTGGGCGCAGACGTAGCGCAGACGGGCATTCTGGCCGACGACGAGCTCGACGGTGGTGTTGACCATCGTCTCGGACTCCGCGTCGCCGGACAGGTACTGCTCCCAGACCTCGGCTTCGGCGCCCTCTTCGAGGACCACCAGCACGCGCCGGTGCAGGACGGTGTGGTCAGCGGAGGAGACGGCGGTCAGCACGATCGACTGCTCCACGGAGATCCCACGCGGGACGAACACGAACGCGCCGCCCTTCCAGCTCTGTGCGTTGGCCTGCGTGAAGCCGTCGGTGTCGTCGGCAACCACGGTGCCGAGGTGCGGTTCGACCAGCTCCGGATGACGCTCAAGCGCCACCGACAGTGGCAGCACCACCGGGCCGTCCTCGACCGCGACGCCCTCGGAGAAGGCGCCGTCGACCTGGGAGAGCTGGGTCGCGCCCTCCGGCGTCTCCAGGATCGGCTGCTCGACGGAAACCGTCCAGCCGCCCTCCGCGGGCGCCGTCGCCTCCGCGAAGCGGGACGGGTCGAGCGCCGAGATGTCGGTGAACTCCCAGCCCGGGCGGCCCTTGAAGGTCGGAAGCGTCAGTTCAGAAGTCGGCATGAGAGAGATTCCGGAGAGGTGAGTGCAGAGCGCAGCGCCGCCGCGCCGAGCCGGCGCGGCGGGCACCGCCGACCGGCTCGATCAGCCGATGGAGCCTTCCATCTGCAGCTCGATCAGCCGGTTCATCTCGACGGCGTACTCCATCGGGAGCTCCTTGACGATCGGCTCGATGAAGCCGTTGACGATGAGCTTCGACGCCTCTTCCTCGGGAATGCCGCGCGCCATGAGGTAGTAGAGCTGCTCCTCGCCGATCTTCGAGACCGAGGCCTCGTGTCCGACGTCGACGTCGTTCTCGCCGATGCGGATCGTCGGGTAGGTGTCCGAGCGCGACTGCTCGTCGAGCAGCAGCGCGTCGCAGACGACCTTCGAGCGCGACCCGGTGGCGCCCTTGGCGACTTCGAGCAACCCGCGGTAGGAGCCGCGGCCGCCGTCCTTGGAGATGGACTTGGCGAAGATGTTCGACGTCGTGTTGGGCGCCGCGTGGACGATCTTGGCGCCGGCGTCCTGGTGCTGGCCCGCGCCCGCGAAGGCGATCGAGAGCACCTCGCCGTGCGCGCCCTCGCCGGTCAGGTAGACCGCCGGGTACTTCATGGTCAACTTGGAGCCGAGGTTGCAGTCGACCCACTCGACGGTGGCGTCGCGCTCGGCGACCGCGCGCTTGGTCACGAGGTTGTAGACGTTCTGCGACCAGTTCTGCACGGTCGTGTAGCGGATGCGCGCGCCCGGCTTGGCGATCAGCTCGACCACCGCGGAGTGCAGCGAGTCCGAGCTCCACACGGGAGCCGTGCAACCCTCGACGTAGTGAACGTAGGAGCCCTCGTCGGCGACGATCAGCGTGCGCTCGAACTGGCCCATGTTCTCGGTGTTGATCCGGAAGTAGGCCTGCAGCGGCATCTCGACGTGGACGCCCTTGGGGACGTAGACGAACGAGCCGCCCGACCACACGGCGGAGTTCAGCGCGGCGAGCTTGTTGTCGTTGGACGGGATGACCGACGCGAAGTACTCGCGCACGAGGTCCTCGTGCTCGCGCAGCCCCGAGTCCATGTCCATGAAGACGACGCCCTGCTTCTCGAGGTCCTCGCGGACCTGGTGGTAGACCACCTCGGACTCGTACTGGGCGCCGACGCCGGAGAGGAACTTGCGCTCGGCCTCCGGGATGCCCAGCTTGTCGAAGGTGTTCTTGATGTCCTCGGGGACGTCGTCCCAGGTCTTCGACGCCTTCTCCGACGCGCGGACGAAGTAGTGGATGTCGTCGTAGTCGACCTCGGCGAGCATCGGCGAGCCCCACTTGGGCTGCGGCTTGGCGAAGAAGTGCTCGAGCGCCTTGAGGCGGAAGTCGAGCATCCACTGCGGCTCCTGCTTGAAGGCCGAGATCTGCTCGACGATCTCGCGGTTGATCCCCTTGGGCGCCTTGAAGGCGTAGCCCGTCTCGGGGTCGTGGAACCCGAACTTCTCCTTGTAGTCGGCGTTGATGCCGCTCAGCTCGCGCTGCTCGGCGAGGACCTCGGGGGGGGAGCTCATCGGGTCAGTCGACCTCCACTTGGATCATGTCGCCCTCCACCGACACGGGGAATGTGTCGACGGGGACGTAGGCAGGCAAAGTCAGGGGCTTTCCGGTGCGCAGGTCGAACTTGGCGCCGTGGCGGGGGCACTCGACGGTGCACTCCGCGGCGTCGACCTCGCCCTCGAGGAGCACGCCGTTGTCGTGCGAGCAGCGATCCTCGATGGCGAGCAGCTCGCCGTTGCAGTTGAACACGCCGATCTCGAGGTCCTCCCACTCGACGAGACGGTGCTCGCCGGGGGGCAGCTCGGAGACGGCGCAGATGTCGATCACAGGGCTCATGCGGGCGGTATTCCGACTGGCTGAGTCGGCTTTGACAGTCTAGCGGGCGGGGGGTACGGCAACCGCGCCGGTGAGGGAGGCGAGACTGTGCCGGGAGTGTGCCGAAGTCGTGCCGATTGGCGCGCGGCGGGCGGCTTCGGCGCGGGGCGGCGGGATGCTCCCCGGATGGCGCCTCAAGGTGGATCGAAAGCAGTTGACAGCGACGATCCACATCGAGGCCCATATACGGCGCCAAGGTGGATCGCGACCAGTTCGGCCCGCTTCGATCCACGTTGAGGCGGACTGGGCGATCGCGCACCTCAAACACCCACCGCGACCGCGATGCGACCGCCTCCCTCACCGGACCCAGTTGACGTTCGGCCCGCCCCGCCCCCGCGGCGCCCCGCGACGCCCGGCGACCGTCAGCCCGCCGGCGCCTCTTCCGGCCACGCCGCCGCGTGCCCCAGGCCGGCGCTCTTGAGCACCTTGAGCGAGAGCAGGGCGCACTTCATGCGGGTCGCGGAGATGTCGATCCCCAGCAGGTCGAGGATGAAGTCCTTGTCGAGCCGGACGAGCTCGGAGACCGGCATGCCCTTGACCTCGTCGGAGGCCATCGAGGCCGACGCCTGGGAGATGGCGCAGCCATGGCCGGAAAAGCGGATCTCCTCCACGCGGTTCTCCGGATCGACCTTGATCTGCACCTTGAGCTCGTCGCCGCAGAGCGGGTTGTTGTCCTCGAACTCGAGGTCGGCCTCGGCGAGCTCGCCCCAGTTGTGGGGCCGCTTGTAGTGCTCGAGGATGTACTCGCGGTAGAGCTCGTCCATCAGGCGAAGATCTCCTGGACGGTCGCGAGGCCGTCGACGAGGCGGTCGACGTCCTCCCGGGTCGAGTGGATGGCGAAGGAGGCGCGGGCGGTGGCGTGGACGCCCATCGCCTTCATCAGCACCTGCGCGCAGTGGTGGCCCGCGCGCACGCACACGCCCTCGCGGGCGAGGATCTCCGCGGTGTCGTGGGGGTGGATGCCCTCGAGGGAGAACGAGCAGACGGAGCCGCGGTCGGCGACGTCGGCCGGCCCGTGGAGCGTCAGGTCCGGGACGTCGCGCAGGCGCTCGACCGCGTAGCCGACGACGTCGAGCGCGTGGGCGCGGACGGCGTCCATGCCGATCCCGCCCAGGAAGTCGCACGCCGCGCCGAGGCCGATCGCCTCGGCGATCGGCGAGGTCCCCGCCTCGAAGCGCGCGGGCGGCTCCGCGTAGCGCGACTCGAACTCACTCACCGACGCGATCATGTGGCCGCCGCCGATGAACGGCGGCATGGTCTCGAGGATCGAGCGGCGGCCGTGCAGGACGCCGATCCCAGTCGGGCCGTAGGCCTTATGGGCGGTCCAGGCGTAGAAGTCGGCGTCGATGGCCGCGACGTCGAGCGGCAGGTGCGGCGCCGCCTGCGTCCCGTCGACCAGCACGACCGTCCCGGCCGCGTGGGCGCGGGCCACGATGTCGGCCACCGGGTTGATCGTCCCGAGCACGTTGCTGACGTGTGCGACCGCCAGCAGCTTCGGCTCGCGGGCCAGCAGCGCGTCGAGCGCGTCGAGGTCCAGTGCGCCCGCGCCCGTCACCGGCACGTAGGCGAGCTCGGCCCGGCGCTCGGCGCAGAGAATCTGCCAGGGGACGAGATTGGAGTGGTGCTCCATCTGGGTGAGCACGACCAGGTCGCCCTCCCCCACGTTCGCGCGGCCCCACGCGTAGGCGACGAGGTTGATCGCCTCCGTCGCGTTGCGGGTGAAGATCGTCTCCTTCGGCGTCGAGCCGGCGAACCGCGCGGCGGTCACGCGCGCGCCCTCGTAGCCCTCGGTCGCCTCGGCCGCGATGGGATAGACGCCGCGGTGCACCGACGCGCGGTACTCGCGGTAGTAGCGGTCCATCGCCTCGATCACCGGCACCGGCGTCTGCGACGTCGCCGCCGAGTCCAGGTAGACGATGCCCTCGCGCGCCGAGAGGACCGGGAAGTCCGCCGAGGTGGGGACGGCGAGGCTCATGCGGCCGCCCCGACCTCCTCGGCCACCCAGCCGTAGCCGCGCTCCTCGAGCGTCTCCACGAGCTCCGGCCCGCCCTCCTTGACGATCCGCCCCTGGTACATGATGTGGACGAACTGCGGGCGGATCAGGTGCAGGATGCGCTGGTAGTGGGTGATGATCAGGACGCCCATGCCGGTCGGCCGGGCGACCTCGTTGACGCCGTGGGCGACCACGTTGAGCGCGTCGATGTCCAGGCCGGAGTCCGTCTCGTCGAGCACCGCGAGGCGCGGCTGCTGGACCGCGAGCTGGAGGATCTCCATCCGCTTCTTCTCGCCGCCGGAGAACCCCTCGTTGAGGTAGCGGCTCGAGAACTCCTTGGGAACGTTGGTGAGCTCCATCGCCGCCTGGACGGTCTGGCGGAAGTCCTTGAGTGAGATCGGCTCCTCCCCGCGCGCCTCGCGGTGGGCGTTCATCACCATCCGCAGGTACTTCGTGACGGTGACGCCCGGGATCGCGACGGGGTACTGGAAGGCCATGAACAGGCCGGCGCGGGCGCGCTCGTCCGGATCGGCCTCCGTGATGTCCTCGCCGTCGAAGATGATCCGGCCCTCGGTGATCTCGAGGTTCGGGTGGCCCATGATCGCGTTGGAGAGCGTCGACTTGCCCGAGCCGTTGGGACCCATGAGCGCGTGGAACTCGCCCGAGCGGACGTGCAGGTCGACCCCCTTGAGGATCTGCTTCTCGCCTGCCTGGACGTGGAGGTTTCGGATCTCGAGGTCGGCCATGTCTCTCTCTATGTCAATGCGGCGGGTGCGGATACGGGGGAGCGGGAGAACGCGACCAGCTCTGCGAGCGTCGTGCGCTGCAGCGACTTGATGACGCCCGTCTGCACGCGGGTCCACAGCAGCTTGGTGGCGCAGGCCTGCGCCTCGGTGCCGTGGTGCGAGCACTGGACGCGGCCGTCGCGGTCGTCGAAGAAGCAGTCCATGGGCGCGATTGCGCCCTCGAGCGCGAGCACGACCTGGTCCATCGTGATCTCCTCCGCGGAGCGGGCGAGGACGTAGCCCCCGTGCGCGCCGCGGGTCGAGGCGACGAGGCCGGCCTTCTTGAGAAGCGCGGCGATGCGCTCGAGGTAGGCGAGCGGGAGGTTCTCGACCTCCGCGACGGCCTTGAGGGAGACGGGCTGGCTGCCCTCGTCGGCCCGCAGGCCGAGCTGGATGAGGAGCCGCACGCCGTACTCTGCCTTCGTCGTGAAGATCATGCGGGGTAAATCCTACCAATGAGGTCGGATAGCGCCGAGGTGCGGGGCGTCTGCTCCACGGGTAAGCCGACCGGCATGCTCGAGATCGACGAGGTGCGCGAGCGCCTGGACTCCATCGCCGCCCGCCTGCGCGAGGCGCGCGCCGCCGCCGACGTGATCGCCGAAGGCGACCCGAGCGCGGCGGCCGAGCTCGAGGCCGAGCTCGACGGCATGGCCGAGGACGTCGCGGCGCTCAAGGCCGGGGTCTCCACCACGCTGTAGCTGCAGCGCGCAAGTTCGATGCATCTCGTACGTTCTTTGCCCCGATGCCACTGCTCGCGCTGATCGTCGCCCTGCTCGCCCTCCCGGCCGGCGCGGCCGCCGCGCCCGCGGCGGAGAAGCGGCAGACCCTCACGGTGACCACCAGCCTCGGGCCGCTCGACGAGGAGACCGACACCCGCAAGCTGCGCGCCCGCGGCGAGGCGCCGAGGGGCTCGCGCCTCGAGGTCCGCTACTACCGGGGCAAGAAGCGGCTCGGCACGGCGCACCCGAAGGCGCGCCGGGACGGCCGCTACCGCTCCGATCACACGATCGACCGGACCGGCGTCTACAAGGTCAAGGTCATCGCCACCACCCGCGACGACGAACGCATCGTGGTCACCGCGAAGCTGCGTTACACCCCGGACGCCAAGGCCCCGTCGGCGCCCGACGACCCGCCGAGCTGAGCGCCCCCGGCTTCTAGGGTGGGAGCCATGAGCTCCCGCCGAGAGGACCTGCGCAACGTCGCGATCATCGCCCATGTCGACCACGGCAAGACGACGCTGGTCGACGCGATGCTGTGGCAGGCCGGCGCCTTCCGGGCCAACCAGGACGTCAACGAGCGCGTCATGGACTCGATGGACCTCGAGCGCGAGAAGGGCATCACCATCCTTGCCAAGAACACGGCCGTCCGGTGGGGCGGGACGAAGTTCAACATCGTCGACACCCCCGGGCACGCCGACTTCGGCGGCGAGGTCGAGCGGGGGCTGATCATGGTCGACGCGGTCGCGCTCCTCGTCGACGCCTCGGAGGGCCCGCTCCCCCAGACGCGCTTCGTGCTGCGCAAGGCGCTCGAGCGGCGGCTTCCGGTCATCCTGATCATCAACAAGATCGACCGGCCGGACGCCCGCATCGGCGAGGTCCTCGACGAGGTCTACGAGCTCTTCCTCGACCTCGACGCCGACGAGGGCCAGATCGAGTTCCCCATCGTCTACACGAACGCCAAGGCGGGGACCGCCACCCTCGACCCCGACGTGCCGGGCGAGAACCTCGACCCGCTCATGGACCTGCTCGTCGAGCACGTCCCCGCGCCGGAGTACGAGGAGGGCGCGCCGCTGCAGGCGCACGTGACCAACCTCGACTCGTCGCCGTACGTCGGCCGCCTCGCGCTCTGCCGCGTGCACAACGGAACGATCGCCAAGGGCCAGTCGATCGCCTGGTGCCGCGCCGACGGCACGGTGGAGCCGGCCAAGGTGGTCGAGCTCTACGTGACGGAGGCGCTCGACCGCTTGGACGCCGAGGAGGCGGGCCCGGGCGAGATCATCGCGGTGGCCGGCCTGCCCGACGTGACGATCGGCGAGACGCTCGCCGATCCCGCCGACCCGCGGCCGCTGCCGGTCATCACGGTCGACGAGCCGTCGCTCTCCATGACCATCGGCATCAACACCTCCCCGCTGGCCGGCCAGAGCGGCACGAAGCTCACCGCACGGCAGGTCCGCGACCGCCTCGACCAGGAGCTCATCGGCAACGTCTCGATCCGCGTGATCGACACGGAGCGCCCCGAGGTCTGGGAGGTCCAGGGCCGCGGCGAGCTCCAGCTGGCGATCCTCGTCGAGCTCATGCGCCGG
>JALYMV010000277.1 GCA_030773575.1 Actinomycetota bacterium | reverse complement strand
GCTGGGCGGCGAGCCGGCCGACCCCCGCTCGGTCGACGAGCACGAGGAGGCCGTCCTGCGGCTGCTCGTCCCGCGCGGCGGCGGCGCCATGCGCCCCCACGAGGACCCGGACCCGGCCCGCCGCATCGCCCGGCGGATCCTCCAGCGGCTCAGCGGGATGGGCAAGTGGGGCGGCTACCACACCGACTTCGCCCACCTCGCGCGCGGCTTCGCGGGCAACGAGCGGGCGCTCGCCCAGGAGGTCGGCGAGGCGCTGATCGCCTCGGGGCTGCTCGACGAGAAGCCCTCGGTCGGCCAGCGCCACGTCTTCCTCAACCCCCGGCGCGCCGCCGACGTGCACCGGCTGATCGAGATGGGCGAGGCGCCCGGCGACCTCCACCTGCCGCCCAGGTGATTGGATTCCGCGCCATGTCCGAGCTCAAGGCACAGGTGACGAACAAGCTGCACACGCTGGCCACCCTCGCGCAGGCCGGGATCATCCGGCCGACGCGGCCCGACCGCCTGGTGGGCGTGGCCACCGCGCTCGTGCGGTGGGGCGCCACGCCGGCGGCCGGCTACACCGCCTCCGCGCTGCGCTACCCCGACGAGGTGGCGATCATCGACGAGCTCGGGACGCTGACCTTCCGCGAGGTCCACGAGCGCTCCAACGCCCTGGCCCGTGAGCTGGCCTCCGACGGGATCAAGGAGGGCGACAGCGTCGGCCTGATGTGCCGCAACCACCGCGGCTTCATCGAGGCGGTCGTCGCCTGCTCGAAGCTCGGCACGAGCGTCCTGTTCCTCAACACGGCGTTCTCCGCGCCACAGCTCGCCGACGTCTCCGAGCGAGAGAAGCCGCGCGCGCTCATCTTCGACCAGGAGTTCACCGACGTCCTCGAGGAGGCCGGCAGGCGGCGCAAGCGCTACATCGCCTGGTCGGAGCCCGACCTCGAGACGAAGGACCCGCTGATCGAGGACCTGATCGCCCGCGGCGACCGCTCCGACCTCAAGCCGCCGTCGCAGCCGGGGAAGGCGATCATCCTCACGAGCGGGACGACGGGCACGCCGAAGGGCGCGTCGCGCTCGCAGCCCAAGTCGCTCGACCCGGCGGCGGCGCTGCTGTCGAAGATCCCGCTCAAGGCGCGCGGGACGACGATGATCGCCGCGCCGCTCTTCCACTCGTGGGGCTTCGCGCACTTCTCGCTCGGGCTCTCGCTCTCCTCGACCTACGTCCTCGAGCGCAGGTTCGACCCCGAAGCGACGCTCTCGCTGACCGCCCAGCACCGCTGCACGGCGCTCGTGGTGGTGCCCGTGATGCTCCAGCGGATCCTCGAGCTGCCCGACGAGGTGCTCGACCGCTACGACCTCTCCACCGTCAAGGCGGTCCCCGCCTCGGGCTCCGCGCTGCCCGGCCCGCTCGCGCAGCGGTGGATGGACCACTTCGGGGAGAACCTCTACAACCTCTACGGCTCCACGGAGGTCGCCTGGGCGACGATCGCCACGCCGCGCGACCTGCGCGAGGCGCCCGGGACCGCCGGCCGCCCGCCGCGCGGGACGATCGTCCGGCTCTACGACGAGAACGGCAGGCCGGTCGAGAAGCGGGGCGAGACGGGCCGGATCTTCGTCGGCAACGAGATGCAGTTCGAGGGCTACACGGGCGGCGGCGGCAAGGACGTCATCGACGGGCTGATGTCCTCGGGCGACGTCGGGCACTTCGACGCCGAAGGCCGCCTGTTCATCGACGGGCGCGACGACGACATGATCGTCTCCGGCGGCGAGAACGTCTTCCCCGCCGAGGTCGAGGACCTGCTCGCCGGCCACGACAAGGTCGGCGAGGTCGCGGTCTTCGGGGTCGACGACGAGCAGTTCGGCCAGCGGCTGAAGGCCGTCGTGGTGCCCAAGGGCCAGTCGCTCACCGAGGACGAGGTCAAGGCCTACGTGAAGTCGAATCTCGCCAACTACAAGGTGCCACGGGACGTGGAGTTCATCGACGAACTGCCGCGGACGTCGACCGGCAAGGTCCTCAAGCGGGAGTTGAAGTAGGGCCTATCGTGGGGCCCATGGCGCTGCGCACGGACACCCTCGATCTCCCCCGGCTCTCCCTCTCATCGGGTCAGGGCCGGCGGCTGGACCTCCACGTCCACATCGACCCCTTCGCGTTCGGCGGGCAGGAGTACGCGGTCGGGCCGGACCTCGTCGAGGCGAGGATCGACGTCTCACGCATGACGGGCAACGGCTACGCGCTGCGGATGCGCTTCGCCGCCGAGCTGAGCGGCCCCTGCGCCCGCTGCCTGGAACCGGCCGGGCCCGGCTACGAGGTCGACGTGCGGGAGGTCAACCAGCCCGGCGGCGGCGACGAGCTCACCTCGCCCTACGTCGACGGCGAGGAGGAGCTCGACGTGGGCCACTGGGCCCGCGACGCGCTGGCACTCGAGCTGCCGACCACGATCACCTGCCGCCCGGACTGCGCCGGGCTGTGCGCGGAGTGCGGGGCCAACCTCAATGAGGACCCGGAGCACGCGCACGAGCGGGAGCCCGACGCCCGGTGGGCGAAGCTCTCCGAGCTCAAGTTCGACTGAAGGGTTTCGCCCGGCCGGACTTCGCTGGCGCCCGTCCTCTGGGCGACGTCACTCGCTACCCTGTCCGACCTCATGGCCGTCCCCAAGCAGAAGCAGTCGCACGCGCGCACGACGCAGCGCCGCTCGCAGCACAAGATCACCGCTCCGAGCGTCAACGAGTGCCCGCAGTGCCACAAGCCCCGCCGTCCGCACCGGGTCTGCCCGAGCTGCGGCTTCTACGCCGGGCGCGAGGTCGTGCACAGCCACGACCACGACCACGATCACTAGCCCTTGAGTGGCGGTCACCGTCGCGGTCGACGCGGGCGGTGCCGACCTCGGCGCGGCCGAGGTCGCGCGCGGCGCCGCCCGGGCGGTCGCCGAGCACGGCGTCCGCGTCGTGCTGTTCGGGCCGGCGGCTGGACCTCCACGTCCACATCGACCCCTTCGCGTTCG
>JALYMV010000276.1 GCA_030773575.1 Actinomycetota bacterium | reverse complement strand
GCGGCCAGCCGCGCCAGCCCCCGCGCCGCGCGGCCCGCCTCACGGGCGAGGCGGATGGCCCCGGCCGCCGAGAGCAGCTCCCGCCGCACCACCGGCACCGGGCCCACCACCGTCTCGACGCCCGCCGCCCGCAGGTCCCCGGCCAGCGGGCCCTCGAAGGGCAGGACCACGAGCGGTCGCCAGCGCGCGCGATCCAGGCCCCCGGCGACCAGCGCGAGCTGGCGGTCGGCGCCGTAGCGGCCGGCCGAGGAGTGCAGGTACAGGACGGTGCGGGGCGGCGGCGTCAGCGGACTTCGACGCGCTCTTTCAGCCCGCGCATGACGCCGCCCATGAGCTGCTCGGTCCCCTTCTTGAGCAGCGGGCCCGGCACGTAGAAGCCGAGGTCGGACTCGAGCCGGTAGAGCGCATGGGTGCGCGCGCCGCCGTCGAGCGATTCGAGGACGAACTCGCCGTCGCCCTTCTTCACGCTCCCCTCGACGAGCATCCACGACATGATGCGCGGCGGCTCGTAGGCGTAGCGGACCGTGTAGCGGATCTTGCGCACGATGGCGTCGGCCTCGAACTCGACGAGCGAGCCGCGGCCCTCGGCGTCGCGCTCGTGGACCACGGCGCTCGAGATCCCCGGCTGCCAGTCGGGCCAGGACTCGAAGTCGAGCAGGGCCGCGAAGCAGGCCTCCGGCGAGGCGTTGATCTCCGTCTCGCGCTCCGCGCGCTGGACGCCCATCAGACGAGCACCGGGACGGGGTCGCTCGCGACGGGGATCGCCTGCGCGCGGTCGGGATGCAGGATGTGGACGAGCAGCTCGAGCCCGTCGACGAGCCGGGGCCCCGGCCGGGAGAAGTACGCCGCCGCGTCGACGGCGACGATCCGCTGGGCCCCGACCTCCGCGAGCTCGTCGGCGTACGTGTAGGCCTCCTCCTGGGCGCGCTCGGCGTCGTAGCCGCACGGCATGGCGACGACGACCTCCGGCTTCGCATCCGCGACCCGCTCCCACGTCACCTGCTCGGAGTGCTCGCCGGGGAGCCCGAGCACGTCGAACCCGCCCGCGTACTCGATCAGCTGGGGGGTCCAGTGGCCGGCGGCGAAGACGGGGTCGAGCCACTCGAGCGCCGCGACCGGCACCGGCTCGACGGCGCGCACCGCGAGCCGCACGCGATCGATGCGCGCGGCGGCGTCCTCGACGAGCGCGACGCCGGCGTCCTCGGCGTCGATCGCCTGCGCGAGGGTGCGGACGTCGCCGAGCACCTCCCCGAGCGTCCTGGGGTCGAGCGAGATGACCTCGGGCTGCGGGTCCATCCGCTCGGCGACCGCGCGGACGTCGTCGTAGGAGACGGCGCAGACCGCGCAGAGCGCCTGGGTGACGATCAGGTCGGGCGCCAGGGCGGTCAGCTCGCGCTCGTCGAGCTCGTAGATCGACTTGCCCTGCTCGGTGAGGGCGCGCACCGCGGCGTCGATCTCGTCGGCCGCGAGGCCGATTCCGATGACGTCGCGGGTGACCTTCGGAAGGTCCAGCGCTTCCGGTGGGTAGTCGCACTCGTGCGTGACGGCGACGACCTGATCGCCGGCGCCGAGCGCGAAGAGCATCTCGGTGGCCGAAGGGACGAGCGAGACGATGCGCATCGCCAACACGATATGAGCCCGCCCCCTTCGCTGCTACCGTGCGCACTGTCGCCCTGATGAACGACGACGACTCCTCTCGAAGTAGCCACGCGCAGCCCGGCTGCGCCGATGCGCCCCAAGGTCGGATCCGATGACTGCGCTGCTGCTGCTGGCGGTCTTCGTCCTGGTGCTGCTCAACGGCTTCTTCGTGGCCGCCGAGTTCGCCCTGGTCCGCGTGCGCCGCTCGCGCATGGAGGAGGAGGCCGAGCAGGGGGTCCGCGGCGCCCGCATGGTCCTGCGCCAGCTCGACGAGCTGTCGCGCTACCTCGCGGCCTGCCAGCTCGGGATCACGCTCACCTCGCTGGGCATCGGCTTCCTCGGCGAGCCCGCCGTCGCGCAGATCTTCGAGCGACTGCTCGGCGAGAGCGTCCCCCGCGGCGTGTCGCTCGTGATCTCGCTCGCGCTGGCCTACGTCATCACCACGTCGCTGCACATCACGATCGGCGAGCAGGTCCCGAAGATCTACGCGATCAACAAGGCCGAGACGATGGCCCGCCGCGTCGCGCCGCCGCTGCACCTCTTCACGCGCATCTTCAGCCCGTTCATCGCGCTCCTCAACGGCGCGTCCAACGCGATGCTCCGGCTGATCGGGATCCGCGGGTCGGGCGAGTTCGACGAGGGCGGATCCCCCGAGGAGCTCAAGGTCCTGATCGCCCAGTCGCTCGCCGGGGGCGACCTCGACCCGAACGAGGCCGGGATGCTCACGGGGGTCTTCCACCTCCACGAGCAGCAGGCCCGCCAGGTCATGACGCCGGCGCCGGCGGTGGTGACCGTCGACACCTCCGAGGACGTCGAGACGGCGCTGCAGCGCTGCATCGCCACGGGCCACACCCGCATCGTGGTCACCGAGGACGAGAACCAGGACCGGGTGAAGGGCATCGTCCACGCCAACGCGCTGGCCGAGCTGCTGATGGCCGAAGGGCCGGAGGCGTCGTTCGAGGCCAAGGTGCGCGAGGCGCCGATCGTCCCCGAGACCAAGCCGCTCGACGACCTGCTCGCCGACCTCCAGCGCCAGCGGACCTCGATGGCGGTCGTCATCGACGAGTACGGCCGCACGGCCGGCATCGTCACCGTCGAGGACATCGTCGAGGAGGTCGTGGGGGAGATCGACGACGAGACGGACCCGGCGGGCGGCGCCGTCCGCCAGCTCGCCAACGGCGACTGGTTCGTGCGCGGCCACGTCGCGATCACCGACCTGGCCGACTACGGCCTCGAGCTGCCGTCGGACTCCGAGGCGTTCAACTCGGTCGGCGGATTCGTGTTCGGCGAGCTGGGCCGGCTGCCGCGCCGTGGCGACACCGTCCAGCACGACGGCTACTCGATCCGCGTGGAGTCCGTGCGCGAGAACCGCATCGAAGCGGTGCGCATCCGGCAGCGCCGGGCAGCCGCCTGACAGTTGTTAAACAAAACCATGTGCGGATTTGCACACGGTCGGATTCCACGCTAGGTTTTGGCGCACTTACCGCCCACGGCGGTTGAGGAGGAGAGAGGGAGATCCTGGGGAGGATCGACCCGAGAGACACGAAGAGCCCGGCTCACGGGGAGCGAGCCGGGCTCGTCGTGTCTCTGAACCCGGCCGGGCGTTACGTCGCCCAGAGGATGAGCGGAGCGAAATCCGGCCGGGCGAAACTAGTACTCGTAGAACCCTCGACCGGCCTTGCGCCCGAGCCCACCTTCGGCGATCAGCGTCCGGACGCTGTCGGGGACCGGGACGCCGATCTCGTCGGCGATCGTGGCCGAGACGTCGAGTCCGACGAGGTCGAGCAGCGCCAGCGGGCCCATCGGGTGCCCGGCGCCGAGTGTCATGCAGCGGTCGACGTCCGACGGCTTCATCTGCGTTCGCTCGATCAGCCGGACCGCCTCGAACAGGTAGGGGAACAGCAGGCGGTTGACGACGAAGCCCGGGGTGTCGGGGACCTCGACGGCGGTCTTGCCGAGGGCGCCGCACAGGGCGTGAGCCCGGGCCCGCGTGCGCTCGCTGGCCGCCTCCGGGAAGACGAGCTCGACGAGCTCCATCCGCTTGACCGGGTTGAAGACGTGGAGCGCCGCGAAGCGGTCCGGCCGCCCGCTCGCCTGCGCGAGGGCGGCGACGCTCAGCGACGAGGTCGTCGTCGCGAGCACCGTGTCGGGCGCCGCGCGCCCGCCCAGGTCGGCGAGCAGCCGCGCCTTGGCGTCGTGGTCCTCGGCGATCGCCTCGACCACGAAGGTCGCTTCCGCGAGGGCGTCGAGATCCGTGACCACGCGGGCGCCGCAATCGCCGAGCTTGGCCTCCGCCCGGTCCGCCGAGGCGTCCGAGCGGGCCCACAGGAGAACCTCGCCGCGGGCGGCCGCGACGGCCGCCAGGCCGCAGGCGATCGCTCCGCTCCCGGCGATCCCCAGAAGCCGCTCATGCTCGACTGACTCGCGAGTCAACGCGCGTAGACTAGGGGACCCATCCAGCAGACGGAGGTCCTCCCCATGCACCAGGGCAACGGCCGCGAGGTCGTCATCGTCGAGGCGGTCCGCACGCCGATCGGCCGCGGCCACCCCCAGAAGGGCTACTTCAAGGACACGCACCCCAACGAGCTCCTGGCCAAGTGCTACACGGAGGTCATCGAGCGCGCCGGCATCCCCGCCGAGGACGTCGAGGACGTCATCACGGGCTGCGTGCAGCAGTACGGCGAGCAGATGTTCAACGTCGGGCGCAACGCCTGGCTGCAGGCCGGCCTCCCGATCGAGACGCCCGCGACCACCGTCGACCGCCAATGCGGCTCCGCGCAGCAGGCGGTCAACTTCGGCGCCGCGCTGATCGCCGCCGGCGTCCACGATTCCGTCATCGGCTCGGGCGTCGAGCACATGGGCCACGTCCCCATGGGCGTCGGCTTCAAGTGGGTCGACGACGTCGGCACCCCGTGGCCGCCGGAGCTGATGGAGCGCTACAACCTCGTGCCCCAGGGCATCTCGGCCGAGATGATCGCCGACCAGTGGGAGATCCCCCGCTCCGAGCTCGACGAGCTCGCCGTCCGCTCCCACGCGCTCGCCCACCAGGCGACCGAGGAGGGCCGCTTCGAGCGCGAGATCGTCCCGTTCCAGGTCAACGGCGACACCTACGTGGCCGACCAGGGCATCCGCCCGGGCACGAACCTCGAGGCGCTGGCGGGCCTCAAGCCGGCCTTCAAGGAGGACGGCCGGATCACGGCGGGCAACTCGTCGCAGATCTCCGACGGCGCGGCCGCGGTCCTGCTCATGGACGCCGAGAAGGCCAAGGCCCTCGGGCTCAAGCCGCGCGCCCGGATCGTGGACCAGACCACCGTCGGGGTCGACCCGGTGATCATGCTCACGGGCCCGATCCCGGCGACGAAGAAGCTCCTCGAGCGCAACGGGATGACGATGGACGACATCGACCTCATCGAGGTCAACGAGGCGTTCGCGTCCGTCGTCGCCGCCTGGAAGCGCGAGCTCGAGCCCGACATGGACCGCGTCAACGTCAACGGCGGCGCCATGGCGCTCGGCCACGCGCTCGGCTCGACCGGCGCCCGGCTGATCACCACGCTGCTGCACGA
>JALYMV010000275.1 GCA_030773575.1 Actinomycetota bacterium | reverse complement strand
ACGTTCTCCTGGATCGGCGACTCGGCGCGGGCCGGCAACGCGTAGGTCTCCGGCGGCGCGGTCAGCAGGAAGAACGCGCCGAGCCCGCCGGCCATGTGGTCCTCGTCGCCCACGCCGTAGAGGTAGGCCTTGTCGTTGCCGCGCTCGTGCAGCGCCGTGACGCGCTTGCCGGCGATCTCGACGAGCTCGTCGTACGGGCCGAAGGTGATCGAGTCCGTCGGGCACGCCTTCGCGCAGGCCGGCTCGAGGCCGTCCTGCAGCCGGTCGTAGCACAGCGTGCACTTGGCGGCGCGGCCGTCGTCGTGGTCGCGGGCCACGACGCCGAACGGGCAGGCGGGCACGCAGTAGCCGCAGCCGTTGCACACGTCGGCCTGCAGCACGACCGTCTCGAACTCCGTGCGCAGGAGCGCGCCGGTCGGGCACGCGTCCAGGCAGCCGGCGTGCGTGCAGTGCTTGCACACGTCGGACATGAACAGCCAGCGGTCGAGCGTGGGCTCCTCGAGCATTCCGACGAGGTCGAGCGCGTCCTGGTCGAGCACCGCGTCCATCGGCGTCCGGTCGGCGCGCGCCTCCTGCTCGACCTCGACGAAGCGCACGTGGCGCCACGTCGACGCGTTCAGCTCACCCGTGTGGTCGTAGGACCCGCGCCTGCGGAAGACCGACCCGTCGGCGGGCAGGTCGTTCCACTGCTTGCAGGCGACCTCGCACGCCTTGCAGCCGATGCACGTGGTCGTGTCGGTGAAGAAGCCCATGCGCCGGGCCTCGACGTCCGGGCGGCGGACCGCGATCTCGGTCATGCCTGCGGGCGCTCCTCGGCGACGTGGTCGTGGTCGGGGGCCACCGGGTCGGCGGGCGGCGCGCCCGCGATCGGCCGCGTCCCGCGCGACGATCGGCCCGCGCGGACGTCGCAGACGAAGGCCTTGGACTCGTGCATCGTCGTGTTCGGATCGCCCGAGAGCGACAGCAGGTCGTTCGCGGTGTCGCCCGTCGAGCCGTGCCCGGCGTAGCCCCAGTGCCACGGCATCGCCACCTGGTGGACGACGCGCCCGTCGATACGCAGCGGACGCATGCGCTCGGACACCATCGCACGCGCCTCGATCTCCGCGCGGGTGGTCACCACGGTGAGCCACTCGCCGTCCTGGATGCCGCGCGTGCGCGCGAGGACGGGATCGATCTCGGCGAACATCGCCGGCTGCAGCTCGTCCAGCCAGGGCAGGTTGCGCGACATCGCTCCGGCCGTGTGGTGCTCGGTCAGCCGGAACGTCGTCAGCACGCACGGGTAGCGGGGATCCTCGTGCTCGGCGTACGGGTTGTCCGGGCGGCGCCAGCGCAGCGCCGCCGGGTTCTCGTCGAGGTCGGGGTACAGCGGGTTGACCAGCGGCGACTCGAGCGGCTCGTAGTGCGTGGGCAGCGGGCCGTCCATCAGCCCCGACGGGGCGAACAGCCAGGCGCGTCCGTCCGCGAGCATCATGAACGGGTCGGTGCCGCCGATGGCGTCCATCCCCTTCGCGTCGGGGTCGGCGCGGTAGGCCGGGCTCTTGTCGACCGGGAAGTCGGGCACGTCGGGACCGACCCACTTCTCCTCGGCCTCGTCCCACCAGATGAGCTTCTTGCGCTCCGACCACGGCAGGCCCTCGGGGTCGGCCGACGCGCGGCTGTAGAGGATCCGCCGGTTGGCCGGCCAGGCCCAGCCCCACTCGGGCGAGATGGCGTCGTCGCCCGGGGTCCGGCGCCGCGCCTGGTTGACGCCGTCGGCGTAGACGCCGGAGTAGATCCAGCAGCCGCAGGCGGTCGACCCGTCGTCCTCCAGCTGCGCGAACCCGGGCACCGGCGCCCCGGACGCGACGTCGTAGCCGTTGATCTCGCGCAGCACCGCCTCGGCGGATGGCTCACGCCGCTCACCGTGCTCCGGGTAGTCCCAGGTCAGGTTCTGCACGGGCCAGTCGCGGGGGTCGGTGGAGTCGCGCAGGCGCTCCTTGATCCTGAGCGTCAGGTGGTGCATGAACCACAGCTCCGACCGCGCGTCGCCCGGCGGCTCGAGCGCCTTGTCGCGCCACTGCAGCAGCCGCTGCGTCTGCGTGAACGTGCCCTCCTTTTCGACGTGCGACGCGGCGGGCATCAGGAAGACCTCGGTCTGGATGTCCTCCGTGCGCAGCTCGCCGTCGCGGACCTCGGGGGCGTCGCGCCAGAACGTCGCGGCCTCGATCTCGGCGAGGTCGCGCACGACGAGCCACTTGAGCTTGGCCAGGGCGCGGCGCTGCATGCCGGCGTGCGGCGAGCCGACGGCCGGGTTCTGACCCATGAGGAAGTAGCCCTCGACGCCGCCGTCCATCATGCGCAGCACCGTCGGGAAGTGGGCGTGGTTGCCGGTGATCTTCGGCAGGTGGCCGAAGCCGAAGTCGTTGTCCGGCGTCGCCGCGTCGCCGAACCAGGCCTTCAGCAGGCTGACGATGTAGGCGTCGAAGTGCGACCACCAGCCCGTGTCCGACCCGCCGGTGCTCGTGTACGTCTCGAGGGTCAGCTCGTCCTCACGGGCCCTGGGCATGTGCAGGTAGCCCGGCAGGAGGTCGTAGAGCGTCGGGATGTCCGTCGAGCCCTGGATCGACGCGTGGCCGCGCAGCGCGATGATCCCGCCGCCCGGCCGCCCCATGTTGCCGAGCAGGAGCTGCAGGATGGCCACGGAGCGCACGATCTGCGCGCCGGCGGTGTGGTGGGCGAGGCCGACCGAGTAGCACATCATCGTCGTGCGGTCGGGGCCCGAGTTGTCGATGAGCGTCCGGGCGACGGCCAGGAGATCCTCGGGCGCCACGCCGCAGATGCGCTCGACCATCTCGGGCGTGTAGCGCGCGAAGTGGCGGCGCAGGATGTTCAGCACGCAGCGCGGGTGCTCGAGGGTGGGATCGCGCTCGACCTCGCTCGTGCGCATGCCGGCGCCCGTGCGCTCCTCGAAGGACTGCGCGGAGTGCTCGCGCACGCCTGCGCTCGAGGCGATCTCCCCGCCCTCGTACATCCAGCTCTGCGGGGCGTAGGCCCCCGTGTCGGGGTCGTAGCCGCTGAAGATCCCGCCGTTGTCCTCGGCGTCGACGTACTTCTCGTTGACGAGCGTCGTCGCGTTCGTGTACGTGAGGACGTAGTCGCGGAACCACGACTCCGTCGTCAGGACGTGGTTGATCAGGCCGCCGAGAAACGCGATGTCCGTGCCCGCGCGGATCGCGACGTGCTGGTCGGCCAGCGCGCTCGTGCGGCTGAAGCGCGGGTCGACGTGCAGCACCCGCGCGCCGCGCTCCTTGGCCTTCATGACCCAGCGGAAGCCGACCGGGTGCGCCTCGGCCATCGACGAGCCCTGGATCCACACGCAGTCGGCGTTCTGGATGTCCTGCAGGGGGTTGGTGGCGCCGCCGCGCCCGAGCGAGGTCCCCAGACCGGGGACGGTGCTCGAGTGTCATATGCGGGCCTGGTTCTCGATCTGCACCGCGCCGAGGGCCGTGAACGACTTCTTGATGAGGTAGTTCTCCTCGTTGTCGAGCGTCGCGCCGCCGAGGTGCGCGAAGCCGAGCGTGCGGTCGACCCGCCAGCCCTGGCGGTCGACGTCCTGCCAGCCGTTCTCGCGGGCGGAGATGATCCGGTCGGCGATCATGTCCATCGCCTGCTCGAGCTCGAGCTCCTCCCACTCCGTCCCGCCCGGGCGCCGGTAGGAGACCTTCGTCAGCCGTCCCGGCTGCTGGATGAGCTGGCGGGTGGCGGCGCCCTTGGGGCAGAGCGTCCCCTGGTTGATCGGCGAGCGCGGGTTGCCCTCGATGTCGACGAGCTCGCCGCGGCGGGTGTAGACGAGCTGGCCGCAGCCGACGGCGCAGTAGGGGCAGACCGACTCGGTGACCTTCAGCCCGGCGATCCGCGCGCCGGCGTCGCGCGTGACGGGCGAAGCGGCCGCCGCGCCCATGCCCCAGTCCATCGCCCGGCCGACGACCGGCAGGCGGCGGGCGCGCTCGAAGGAGCGGGGCCTGGAGCCCGGTTGGCGCGCTTGTCCGTTTCCGTCGCTCACAGCGGTCTCGTCCTCCCGCAGGTGCTGCCCTACCCGGCGTCGGCGCAGCTAACCACATCGCCGGTTCGCGAAGCGGCGGCGAGGGGTAGACGACGCGCGCGTCCACACACCGAGGGGGGAAGATGAGCGACAACCTGAACCGCGGGAGGATCGCGGTGGCCGGCGTGGTGATGCAGGTCGCGCTCGGTGCCGTCTACGCCTGGAGCGTCTTCCGCAAGCCGCTGACCGAGGAGTACGACACGAGCGTCGCGGCGGTCAACACGACCTTCAGCATCACGATCCTGACGCTCGGCTTCGCCGCCTTCGTGGGCGGCCTGTGGATGGCGCGCGTCGGGCCGCGCGTCGTCGCCCTGACCGCGGGCGTGCTCTACGGGCTGGGCATCTTCCTCGCGAGCTTCGCCGGCGACAGCATCGTGCTGCTGTATCTGACCTACGGCCTCATCGGAGGCGTCGGCATCGGGCTCGGCTACATCGTCCCGGTCGCGACGCTCGTCAAGTGGTTCCCGGACCGCCGGGGCTTCATCACCGGCGTCGCGGTCGCCGGCTTCGGCGCCGGCGCCCTCGTGACCGCGCCGCTCGCGCGCATCCTCGTGCGCGACGCGGGCCTGTTCGAGACCTTCGCGATCCTCGGCGTGCTCTACCTCGTGATGGTGATCGGCGCGGCGCTCTTCCTCAAGAACCCGCCGGAGGGCTGGCGGCCGCAGGGGTGGAATCCCGAGGCCGGCGACGCGGCGGCCGGCGGCCGGTCGGGCATCGACTTCGAGCTGCGCGGAGCGCTGAGCCGGTGGCAGTGGTACGCGCTGTGGGCGATCCTGTTCCTCAACGTCACCGCCGGCATCGCGATCATCTCGGAGGCCTCGCCGATGGCCCAGGAGATCACGGGGGTCGAGGCCGTCGTGGCCGCCGGCGTCGTGAGCATCATCTCGATCGGCAACGCCATCGGCCGGTTCCTGTGGGCGTGGCTGTCGGACCTCATCGGCCGCAAGTGGGTCTTCCTCGCGATGTACCTGCTGCAGGCGGTGCTGTTCGTCGTGCTCGCCCAGGTCAACACCTACTTCCTGTTCGCCGCGATCGCCTTCCTCATCATCTCGATGTACGGGGGCGGGTTCGGGACCATGCCGGCGTTCGCGGCCGACTACTTCGGCGCCCGCAACGTCGGCAAGATCTACGGGCTGATGCTGACCGCCTGGGGGTTCGGCGGCGTGCTCGGGCCGCTGCTGATCTCCTACGTCGTCGACCAGACGGGCGAGTACACGACTGCGCTGTACCTCCTCGCCGGGATGCTGCTGGCGAGCTCGCTGCTGCCGCTGGTGCTTCGCCCGCCGCGCAGCGAGGAGCCCGCGGCGGCGGGCGAGGGGGTGCGCTCCGGCACGGCGCAGGTGGCGTCGCGCTAGCGGGGGGTTGAGGCGATCGGACCGAGCTCGGGCTCCAGGCCGTGGAGCCCGAAGGCTCGAAACGCGTTGAAGCGGCCGTGGCCGGGGCCGTGGAAGTCGGCCGACCCGGTGGTCAGCAGCCCCCGCTCGGTGCACGCGTCGTGCAGCAGGCGCGTCTGCTCGGCGGAGTGGGTGATGTAGAAGCACTCGACGCCGTCGAGGCCGTGCGCGCGGAACTGGTCGATGGTGTCGAGCGTCTCGCGCGGGTCGTCGAGGTCCCAGAACGGGTGCGCCCAGACGGCCAGGCCGCCGGCGGCGTGGATGGCGTCGATGGCCTGCGGGACCGTCGGGCGCGAGCGCGCGACATACGCGGGCGCGCCCGGGACGAGATAGGCGGGGAAGAGCGCGTTGGGCCCGTCGATCCGCTCGTCGCGCAGGCGGCCGGCGTTGGCGGGATGGGAGAGCAGCGCCTGCGCGAGGTGCGGGCGGCCGAGGGGCTTGCCGTGTCGCTTGCGCGCCTCGAGCGGGCCACGGTCGAGCTCGAAGCCGAGCTCCTCGAGGCGGTCGGCCATCCTCTCGATCCGCCGCTCGCGATCGTTGCGCCAGTCCGCGAGCGTGTCGGTCAGCGCGGCGTCGGTGTGGTCGAGCTCGTAGCCGAGGATGTGGAGGTCCTCCTCGGCGCCGTGGACCGCGGAGAGCTCCGCGGCGGGGGAGAGGCGGACGCCGTGGGCCCTCGCCGCGGCCAGCGCCTCGGCGACGCCGTCGACCGTGTCGTGATCGGTGAGCGCGAAGGTCTCGACGCCCGCCGCCGCCGCCCGGGCGACCACCTCCGCGGCCGGCAGCGAGCCGTCGGAGTGCACGGAGTGCGACTGCAGGTCGAAGGTCGGCGAGTGGTCAGCGCGGATACCGGGAATCACGGCGGGAAGAATCCCACGGAGGAGGAGGTAGGAGCATGGACACTGGCGCAATCATCGCCATCGCCGTCATCGCGGCGCTCATGCTGATCGCCCTGTTCGTCGCGCTTCCGCGCATGAGGCGCCAGGCCGAGGAGCGCAAGGTCGAGCAGCACCGCACCCAGGCCGCCGAGCATCATCGCAGCGAGGCCGAGCAGCGCCGCCACGAGGCGGAGCTCGCCGAGGCCGAGGCCCAGCGCGCCCGTGCCGAGGCCGACATCAACGCCAAGCGGGCCGAGCTGCACGAGCAGGGCCTCGCCGACGACGAGCTGGGCATCGGAGAGACCGGCGCCGCGCACGGCAACGACATGCGCGAGGTCTCCGGCGGCCGCGCACACGACCCGATCCACGAGGGCACCGAAGGCTCGCGTGAGACCGAGCTCGAGCAGGACGGCGGCTCCCGCCGCTTCACCCGCACGGAGCAGCAGGACGTCGTCGCCGAGCCCGAGAGCCGGCGGATCACCTAGTTCTTCGGGGCAGGAGAAGGGGACGCCCGGCCGGCTCTGGCCGGCCGGTCGGGCCACCCCCGCAGCACCGCCCGACCAGCCCGCCGGCGGGCCCGGCCACCGCTATCCTTCGCCGCCCCCGCCGACGTAGCTCAGCTGGTAGAGCACTTCACTCGTAATGAAGGGGTCGCCGGTTCGAGTCCGGCCGTCGGCTCTACAAAAGCCCCGCAAAAGCGGGGTTTTCTTCTTCTCGGGAGGGGCTGCAGACCCCCCAGATGCGGCGAATATGTCCCGGATATGTCCCGAGATTGGCGTATCATGTCGGCATGGAGCTCGAGCCGAGCGGCCACGTCTTCCGGGTTGAGCGCAAGCGCGGGCCCCAGTGGTACGCCAAGTACCGGCTCCCGGACGGCCGCCAGGTGCAACGCCGGGTCGGGCCCGCCTGGACCGGTCGCGGCCGGCCTCCGGCCGGCCACTTCACGAAGCGTTCGGCTGAGGCCTGGCTGCGCGACGTGCTCGACCAGGC
>JALYMV010000274.1 GCA_030773575.1 Actinomycetota bacterium | reverse complement strand
GCTTCCCGATGCGCGTCGCGCCCGGGCGGCTGCTCGACCCCGCGCTGCTCGGCCTCGACGAGCTGACGCTCTGGCTCGCCCGCCGGCGTGGCGAGTCCGCCGGCGCCGTGGCGGCGTTCGCCGGCGGCGGCGCCATCGGGATCTACTACCTGGCAACCCTGCCCGCCCACCGCGGCCACGGGGTCGCCCGCGCGCTGATGGCCGCGGCGCTCGCCGCCCACCCTTCGGCGACGGTCACCCTGACCGCCACCGCGGCCGGCGAGCCGCTCTACCGCCGCCTGGGCTTCGACGCGGTCGGGCGCGCCACCTGGTGGCGGCGCTGAGCTGAACTTTCGCCCTGACGGGCCGATGAAGGGCTTACCATCCGAGTTTCAGGGCGAATGGACACGCCCTGCGGGAGGAGTGCAGCCATGAAACGGATTTCGAGCCACTTCGCAGCGGCGCTCCTCGCGCTCGCCTTCACCGCCGCGCCCGCGGCGGCCGGCCCCGCCGACGTCCTCCCGGACCTCGACCAGGTCACGCCGACCGGCCTGCAGGTCTCGAGCAAGCTCGTCAAGGGCAAGCGCGTGTTCCGCCTCGGCTTTGCCTCGGCGTCCGCGAACGTCGGGCCGGGCGCGCTGTTCGTGCACGGCTTCCGCGCCTCGACCGCCGACCCGACCATGCAGGTCAACCAGATCGTCCGCCAGACGGACGGCAGCGCCCGCCTGGTCCGCGACATCGGGTCGATGAACTACGCCATCCATCCGGACCACCGCCACTGGCACTACCTCGGCTTCGAGCGCTACGAGCTGCGCATCCCCGGCAACGACAAGCCGTCGGTCCGCCGCGACCGCAAGACGGGCTTCTGCCTGGGCGACCGCTTCCCGCTCGCGGAGGCGCCGACGCTGCCCGGCTACAACCCCATCCCGCGTCACGGCGACGAGTGCGGCCTGGGCGAGCCCGACGCGCTCGGCATGTTCGTCGGCATGTCGACGGGCTACGTCGACCGCTACGAGGCGCAGATCGAGGGCCAGTACATCGACATCACCGGCGCGCCCTCGCGCAACTACGTCCTGGTCCACACCGTCAACCCGGGCAACCGGATCCTCGAGAGCGACTACTCGAACAACGCCGCCTCGGTCCTGTTCTCGCTCAACTGGCGCCGCGGCCGCGACAAGGAGCCGACCGTCCGCGTGCTGCGCAAGTGCCCGACCTCGGCGTCGTGCCCCGGCTAGCGCCCACCAACTTCCGCCACCACACCTAAGCCCCAACCACAAGGAGTCCCGTATGCCCCACCGCTCCAAGCTCGCCGTCCTGGCGGGCGCCCTTGTCCTGGCCCTCGTCCCGGCTACCGCCGCTCAGGCGGGGGACACGAAGAACAAGCAGGAGTGCAAGAAGAACAAGAAGTCCAAGTCCAAGAAGTGCAAGAAGTCCGTGTCGGGTCGGATGACTGGCCATGGCCACGAGTTCAACGCGAGCGGGTTCGACAAGGTCCAGTGGGAGTTCCGCAACATGCTGTGCGCTCCCGGGAGGCGTCTCCCGGACCTGAAGGTGGAGTTCGGTCGCAACAAGTTCGTCCTGACCGCGCACACCTCGGGCCCGACCTGCACCGACAACCCGCTCATCAGCGAGGGCAACCCCGCTGCCGGGTTCGACACGATGACCGGTCAGGGCACCGGCACCCTCAACGGGGTCTCCGGCGCCACGATCGAGTACGTGTTCACGGACCAGGGCGAGCCGGGCCGCGGCGACACCGCGGACTTCACCATCACGGGGCGCAACGGAGAGATCGCGTACTCCGGCGGCGCGCTCGACGGCGGCAATCACCAGGCGCATCGCCTCACCGGCGCTGACGCCCGGTAGGTAGCCGCGCTCGGGGGCGGGCGGTACGGCGGAGGGGCACCGCCGGCCGCCCGGCCTCTGGCGAATATCCTGCGCCGCCGTGCGCATCTTCTCCGGGATCCAGCCCACCGGGCGCAAGCACCTGGGCAACTACATCGGGGCGATCCGCCAGTACGTCGAGGGCCAGGACCGCGGCGACCCGGCGATCTACTGCATCGTCGACCTCCACGCGGTGACCGTCGCCTACGATCCCGCCGAGCTGCGCGAGCGCACCTACGACACCGCGGCCGTCCTGCTCGCCGCGGGGCTCGACCCGGCGCGCTGCCTGCTCTTCCGCCAGGGCGACGTCGCCGAGCACACCGAGCTCTCCTGGCTGCTGAGCTCCGTCACGCCGCTCGGCGAGCTCAACCGGATGCACCAGTTCCGCGACAAGTCGCTCAACCGCGAGCTCGTCTCCGCCGGCCTGCTGTTCTATCCCGTCCTCCAGGCCGCCGACGTGCTCGCCTACCGCGCCGCCGAGGTGCCGGTCGGCGAGGACCAGCGCGAGCACCTCGAGCTGATGCGCAACGCGGCCGAGCGCTTCAACGCCCGCTTCGGCGAGACGCTCGTCGTGCCCGAGCACCGTATCCCGGCGGTCGGCGCGCGGATCCTCGACCTCCAGGACCCGGCTCGCAAGATGTCGACGACGGCCGCGAGCGAGGAGGGGACGGTCTTCGTCCTCGACGAGCCGGCCGTGGTGGAGAGGAAGTTCAAGCGCGCGGTCACCGACTCGGGCACCGACGTCTGCCGCTCGCCCGAGAAGCCGGGGATCACCAACCTGATCGACATCCTCGCGGCGGTCACCGGGACGAGCCCGGAGGCGGTCGAGGCGGAGCACGCCCAGTCGCGCTACGGCGACTTCAAGAAGGCGGTGGCCGCCGCGGTCGCCGACCACCTGGCGCCCGTGCGCGAGCGCTACGCCGAGCTGCGGCCCGACGAGGCGGCGCTCGAGGAGATCTTCGCCGAGGGCGCCGAGCGGGCGCGGGAGATGGCGGCGGAGACCCTCGCCGACGTCCGCCACGCCATGGGCGTCGGGGTCCCGCGCGGGGCCGTCGGGCGCGCTCGCTAGCGTTCGGGACCGTGCCGGCGCTCCACCCGGGCTCGCTCGAGCTCGACCTCGACGTCTTCGCAGGGCCGTTCGATCTGCTCTGCTCGCTCATCCTGCGCGAGGAGCTCGACCTGCTCGAGGTCGATCTCGCCGACGTCGTGCTCACCTACCTCGACCACCTCGAGGGGCGCGGGGAGATGGATCTCGAGGCCGCGACGGAGTTCCTCGTGCTCATCGCCGCCCTGCTCGAGCTCAAGTCGCGGCTCATGCTGCCCGGCGAGGAGGTCGAGGAGCTCGACGAACTGGCGCCCGCCGAGGCGGCCGGCGAGCTGCTCGCGCGGATGCTCGCCTACCTGCGCCACCGCGGCGCCGCGGGCTGGCTGGCCGCGGAGCACGAGGCGAACCAGGGCTTCCTCTACCGCCGCGCGCCCCTGCCGGCCCTCCTACGGCGGGCGTCGCTCGAGGGCGCCCAGGCGGTCCACTCCCCCGACGCGCTGGGCGCGGCGCTCGGCGGCCTGCTGCGGACGCCCCCTCCCATCGACCTCGGCCACATGGCCGATCCCCGCGTCGCGCTCTCCGAGCGCCTCGGGCTGCTGCGGGGCCTGCTGCGGCACGGGCGCTTCTCCTTCGACGAGGCGGTCCGCGGCGCGGACCGCATGACCGTGGCGGTCACCGTCTTCGCGCTGCTCGAGCTCTACACGCTCGGCGAGGCCGAGTGGGAGCAGAGCGAGCCGTTCGGCCCGATCACCGTCGCCGCGTGCCCGTCCGTCCGCGCGGCGCTGGCCGAGGTCGCGTCATGAGCGACCTCGCGCGGATCCTCGAGGCGCTGCTCTTCCTCGCGCCGGAGCCGGTGCCGGCCGCCGATCTGGCGGCCGCGGCAGAGGCCGACGAGGCGAGCGTCGGGACGGCGCTGGGCGAGCTCGCCGCGGCGCTGCAGGGAAGGGGCGTGGTCCTGCGCGAGACGGGCGGCGGCTTCACCCTCGCCTCGCACCCGGAGGCGGAAGAGGCCGCTCGCCGGCTGCTCGCCCGCCCGCGGACCCCGTCGCTGACCCCGGCCCAGGCCGAGACGCTCTCGATCGTCGCGTACCTGCAGCCCGTGTCGCGGCCGGAGGTCGCGCGGATCCGCGGCGTCGCCTCGGAGTCGGCGACCACGGCGCTCCTCGAGCGCGGGGTCATCGAGGAGGCGGGGCGCTCGCAGTTCGGCGCCATCCTCTACCGCACGACGCCCGTGTTCCTCAAGCTCTTCGGCCTGCGCTCGCTCGACGAGCTGCCCGAACCGGGCCGCTGGGACCCGTCGCCCGAGGACGAGGCCGCGCTGCGCGACCGCCTGCTCAAGGCCGGCGAGGCCCGCGGGGGCACCGCCGGCTAGTCTAGTACCGGCCCCCGCAATGACGCACGGTTCCGGCGGCCGTCGATCACCGCCTGAACGCCACCCGCTGACCGGTCATGTGCCTGAGGCACACTCCCG
>JALYMV010000273.1 GCA_030773575.1 Actinomycetota bacterium | reverse complement strand
GCCGGCCCGTGGCGGACTCGCTCGCCTACGGGGTGGCGGGGGGCGCGGAGTCCACCCAGCACCTGGGCGCGGGGATCGGCGATCCGGGGCGGGTGGAGCGCATCCTCGACGAGGTCAGCGTCGAGCGCCCGGTCCTGCGCGCCGAGGTGGGCTGAGAGGGGCCGGACCCGACGCCGGGACCCCTTTTCCTGCCGGGGCCGGTGCTAGCCTCCGCAAGGTGCTTCTGACGCCTTGGAACGCACTCGCCGGCACCCCACGGACCCCGTCTTCGCACGGGGTCTTTTCGTCCGCCCCGAACCCTAGGATCGCGCTATGGAAGTAGAGATCGGCCGTGGCAAGAAGGCGCGTCGCGCCTACGGATTCGACGACATCGCGATCGTGCCCTCGCGGCGGACGCGGGACCCCGACGACGTCGACATCTCCTGGACGCTCGGGCCCTACCGGTTCGAGCTGCCGCTCCTGGCCTCGGCCATGGACGGCGTCGTCTCCCCGGAGACCGCGGTGGCGATCGGCCGCCTCGGCGGGCTGGCCGTCCTCAACCTCGAGGGCATCTGGACGCGCTACGAGGACGCCGACGAGCAGCTCGCGCGGATCGCGACGCTCGAGCGCGACCAGGCGACCCGCGAGATGCAGGACATCTACCTCGAGCCGGTCAAGCCGGAGCTCATCCGCCGGCGGATCGAGGAGATCAAGGAGCACGGCGTCGTCGTCGCCGCCTCGCTCACGCCGCAGAAGGTCGAGCAGTACCACGAGGTCGCGCTCGACGCGGGCCTCGACATCCTCGTGATCCAGGGGACGGTCATCTCGGCCGAGCACGTCTCGAGCCAGGGCCGCGTGCTCAACCTCAAGGAGTTCATCGGCGAGGTCCCGATCCCCGTGGTCGCCGGCGGCTGCGCGAGCTACCACACCGGGCTGCACCTCATGCGCTCGGGCGCGGTCGGCGTGCTCGTCGGGGTCGGCCCCGGCGCGGCGTGCACCACGCGCGGCGTGCTGGGCATCGGCGTCCCGCAGGCCACCGCCATCGCGGACGTCGCGGCGGCCCGGTCGCAGAACATGCTCGAGACGGGCGAGTACGTGAAGGTGATCGCGGACGGCGGGATGCGCAACGGCGGCGACGTCGCGAAGGCCATCGCCTGCGGCGCCGACGCGGTGATGATCGGCTCGCCGCTGGCGCGCGCCTACGAGGCGCCGGGGCACGGCTTCCACTGGGGGATGGCCACCTTCCACCCGACCCTGCCGCGCGGCGCGCGCGTCGCGACGACCCAGAACGGGTCGCTGCAGGAGATCATCACGGGGCCCGCCCGCGAGAACGACGGCACCTTCAACCTGATGGGCGGCCTGCGGACCTCGATGGCCACCTGCGGCTACCGGGACATCGCGGAGTTCAACCGGGCCGAGCTCATGATCGCCCCCTCGCTGCAGACGGAGGGCAAGCACCTGCAGCGCGAGCAGCAGGTCGGCATGGCCGCCCGCGGCAAGGTGGCGGAGCTTGTCTCCCATTGACCCGTCGGCGGCTCGCGCCCGCGAGCTCGTCGCCGAGCCCGGCGGCCTCTCCTCGGAGGGCCCCGGCTCGGCGCTCGTCGACGAGCAGCCGGCGGAGCTGCTGGCGGCCGAGCGCGCGCTCGTCGCCGACGAGGTCGTCGTCCTCGACTACGGCGGGCAGTACTCGCAGCTGATCGCCCGCCGCGTGCGCGAGTGCGGCGTCTTCTCCGAGCTGCTGCCCCATCACGTCGGCGTCGAGGAGGTCCGCCGGCGCGCGCCCAAGGGCCTGATCCTCTCGGGCGGGCCGGCCTCCGTGTACGCGGACGGCGCGCCGCGCCTGGACCCGGAGCTGCTCGAGCTCGGGATCCCGGTGCTGGGCATCTGCTACGGGATGCAGGCGCTCGTCCTCACCCTCGGCGGCGACGTCCAGGGCGCCGAGGTGGGGGAGTTCGGGCGCTCGCGACTCACCCTGGCGGGCGACGGCGGCCGGCTGCTGGGCGGCCTGCCCGCCGAGCAGTCCTGCTGGATGTCGCATCGCGACACCGTCTTCGCCCCGCCGCCCGGCTTCTCCGCGCTGGCCTCCTCCACCGAGTCGCCTGTCGCGGCTTTGGAAGACACGGCGCGGCACCTCTACGGCATCCAGTTCCACCCCGAGGTCGTCCACACGCCCTACGGCCAGGAGGTGCTCACCCGCTTCCTCGAGGACGTCTGCGGCTGCGAGCGCACCTGGAGCCCCGAGTCGATCGTCTCCGAGCAGATCGCCCGCATCCGCGAGCAGGTCGGCGAGGGCCGGGTCATCTGCGGCCTGTCGGGCGGCGTGGACTCCTCCGTGGCCGCGCTGCTCGTGCACCGAGCGATCGGCGACCAGCTCACCTGCGTCTTCGTCGACCACGGCCTCATGCGCAAGAACGAGGGCGAGCAGGTCGTCGCCGCCTTCCGCGACCACTTCAAGGTGCCGCTCGTGGCCGTGGACGCCGAGGAGCGCTTCCTGCGCCGGCTGTCGGGCCTCAGCGACCCGGAGCGCAAGCGCAAGGCGATCGGCGCGGAGTTCATCCGCGTGTTCGAGGAGGAGGCGCTCAAGCTCGAGGGCGCGAAGTACCTCGTCCAGGGCACGCTCTACTCCGACGTCATCGAGTCCGGCGGCGGCACCGGCGCGGCCACCATCAAGTCCCACCACAACGTGGGAGGCCTGCCCGAGGACCTCGAGTTCGAGCTCGTCGAGCCGCTGCGCGCGCTGTTCAAGGACGAGGTCCGAGCCGTCGGCGCCGAGCTCGGGCTGCCCGAGCGCCTCGTGTGGCGCCAGCCGTTCCCCGGCCCCGGACTGGCGATCCGCATCGTGGGCGGCGAGGCGACCAAGGAGCGCCTGGAGACCCTGCGCAGCGCCGACGCGATCCTCCAGGACGAGATCCGCAAGGCCGGCCTCTACCGCGAGCTGTGGCAGTCCTTCTGCGTCCTGCCCGACATCCGCACGGTCGGCGTGCAGGGCGACGAGCGGACCTACGGCTACCTGGTCGCCATCCGCGCGGTCACGTCCGACGACGCGATGACCGCGGACTGGGCGCGCCTGCCCTACGACCTGCTCGAGCAGATCGCCTCGCGGATGATCAACGAGATCCGCGAGGTCAACCGCGTGGTGCTCGACATCACCTCGAAGCCCCCAGGCACGATCGAGTGGGAATAGCCCTCGGCGACCAGACGGTCGCCGAGCTGTGGGCGCACGCCCGCCAGCTGGCCGAGGAGGCGGCGCGTGAGCTCTCGCCGCCGGCCGCGCGGCGGGCGCTCGTGACGCTCGCGGTGGCCGGCTCGGGCGGCGACGTCGAGGCCTTCGAGCGCGAGGTCGACGCCGTCCACCGAGCGTGCCGGGCACTGGCGCTCGACCCCGTCCCGCTCTTCGACGCCGCCTCCGCCCTGGTGGCCGAGGACGACGTCGAGGCGCGCGGCGTGCTGGTCAACCTGCCGCGCCGGGAGGCGCCCCCGCCGCGGCGGGGCTACTTCTTGTAGCCCTTCTTGACCTTCTCGCAGGACTTGTTCCAGCGGGCCTTGCGGTTGTAGCCGACGTCGAGCTGGTCGGCGCCCGGCCCGCAGTCGATGACGGCGCGCAGCGTGCCAGCGGCCGAGACGGTGTCGTTGCCCGGACCGGCGAACACGACGTTGCGACCGACGCGGCGCTTGGAGTTGCCGCGCAGGTGGATCTCGTCGTCGCCCTCGCCGCCGTGGATCGTGTTGTGGAGCTCGCCGCCCTGGAGCTTGTCGTTGCCGAGGCCGCCCTCGATGAGGTTGTCGCTGCGGCTGCCGTAGACGACGTCTGCGCCGGCGCCGGCGTCGATGCGGTCGCGCCCGAGGCTCTTGCCGAAGCTCTGGTGGTGGCCCCAGATCACGTCGTCGCCGCCGTCGCCCTTGAGCAGGTCGGGGCCGGCGCCGCCGAGCAGCGTGTCGTTGCGGTCGGTCCCGCGCAGGGTCGCGCCGCGCGAGGAGCGCGAGATGCGCTTCACGCCGATGGTGGGATCGTCGATGGCCGCCTGCGCGACGACGTTCTCGCAGTTGACGAAGTCACCCTCGCGCAGCGCCTTGGCGTTCGAGACGCCGCCGGGCTCGCGGTAGGGATTGATGTAGAGGGTGTCGTTGCCCCCGCCGCAGTCGACGCGCTCGGTGGCGGAGCCGTTGTTGACGCGGACCGTGTCGTCGCCGGGGCCGGCGTCGAGGTGGTCGGGACCCGAGTCGGAGTAGAGGGTGTCGCTGCCGTCGCCGCCGCTGATGCGGTCCTGCGCCGAGCCGCCGTGGATCACGTCGTCGCCGGCGCCGCCGTCGACGCGGTCGGGGGAGGGGCCCGAGTCGATCGTGTCGTTGCCGTCGCCGCCGGAGATGGCGTCGTCGCCGAAGTCGCCGAGCATCGTGTCGTTGCCGGCCTCGCCGGCCAGGCTGTCGTTGCCGCTGCCGCCCTCCATCCGGTCGTCGCCCCCGCCGCCGCGCAGGACGTCGGGCCCGCGCCCGCCGAGCAGCCGGTCGCCGAGCGCGCCGC
>JALYMV010000272.1 GCA_030773575.1 Actinomycetota bacterium | reverse complement strand
GGCGTGCGGCTGGCCGACGGCGAGCTGGTCGGCGCTGCGGCCGTCGTGCTCGCCGCCGGCCCCTGGTCGGCGCCGCTCGCCACCTCGGCGGGGCTGAACCTGCCGCTCGAGCCGCGCAAGGGCCAGCTCACCCGCCTGCGGCTCCCGCACCCTGACGCCGGCTTCCTGCGCCGGAAGGTGGTCGACGGCTCCTATCTGCTGGCGGTGAGCGACACCGGCGCCGGCCGGCAGGTCTCGACGGTCGTCGAGACCACGTCGGACGGCCACGTCGTCGTCGGCTCCTCCCGCGAGCGCTGCGGCTTCGACTCCACCGTCGACGACGACCTGGCCCGGCTCGTCCAGGAGCGCGCGGCGAGCCTGGTCCCCGACGTGGCGGCGCTCGTCCCCGACTCGACCTGGGTGGGATTCCGGCCGTGGCTGCCCGACCACCTGCCGGCGATCGGGCCGTCGCGCGTCGCCGACGGTCTGTGGGTCGGCACGGGCCACGAGGGGGCCGGCGTCGTCCTCGGGCCGATCACCGGGCGGCTGCTGGCCGAGGCCATCGCGGGGGAGCGCACCAGCGTCGAGCTGGGGCCGTTCGACCCGGACCGGTTCGCCTGAGACGCGCGCGGTTCGTCAGACAAGCTCGAGCTCGGTGCGGACGTCGATCGCGCCCTCGATGCTGCGCGCGACCGGGCAGAAGCGCGCGTGGAAGCCGTGGACGCGCTCGGCCTCCTCGCGACGGTCCTCGGGGACTGCGAGCCGGTAGCGGACGGTGATGCGGCGGATGACGAGGACCTTGTCGTCGACCTCGATCTCGCCGATCGCCTCGACGTCGTAGCGCTCCGGATCGACTTCGATCTGACGCGCTTCCAGCGCGCCGGCGAAGGTGCCGGCCAGTCAGCCGCCGGCCGCGGCGACGACGTAGTCGAGCGTCGTCGCGTGCGGCGGGTACTGGTCCGGGCGAACGCCGTAGTGCTCGGCGACCTCGGAGTGCACGCCGAAGGCGACCGGCTCCTCCTCGGCGGGCAGGTGGGCGAGCCGCTGGGGGCCGCCCAGGCGCTCGATCTTCACCCGCGAGACGTATGCGGCCATGGACCGCCGTTACCCGCAGTGCGCGAACGTCACGCGCCAATGCCCTTGTGAAAACCCCGAATCGCACCCCGCGAGGTCCTCGGTTTCCACGACCGGAACGCCGAACGCCGGAACTACAGTGCAACAGGTGAGCGGTGCGACCCCGGGTGGGGCCGCAGCGCGCCGGACCAGAGCGAGACCCGGGGAGTTCGAGATGCGCGCCATGCTGAAGATCGTCGCAGGACTCGCGTTGCTGGTTGCAGCAGCGCTCTTCGCCGCGCCGGCGCACGCGCAGATACTCCCGACGGGCGAACCGCCCGGCCAGGTCGGGGGCGGCCCGCGGTTCGGCCCGCGCTGCGCGGAGGGCGAGAAGCTCAAGGTCCCCGGCGCCGAGGTGCAGCTCAAGTCCTGCCTCGGCGACCTGACCACGGCGGGCACCCAGCGCTCGGGCCACACGAACACCCAGGACTTCCAGTCGCTCAACGCGGAGGGGACGCGCAACCCGACCGGCGTCAGGGGCATCCAGGTCGATGGTTTCTTCCCCGACGACTCGCGGTCGAACACGAACAACGGCTTCAACCACGACTCGCAGTACGTCATCCGCCTGCCCGAGAAGTGGAACGGCAAGCTCGTGATGTCGGGCGCGCCCGGGGTCCGCCGGCAGTACGCCAACGACTTCATCATCAGCGACTACGTCCTCAGCCTCGGCTACGCGTTCGCCTCGACGGACAAGGGCAACACCGGGCTCAGCTTCTTCCGCGACGGCAAGGAGCCCGGCGACGCGATCCTCGAGTGGCACCGCCGCGTCCGCGAGCTCACCGTCGCCACCAAGGACGTCATCCGCCAGCGCTACGGCCGGGAGCCCGAGCGCACGTACATCACGGGGATCTCGAACGGCGGCTACCTGACCCGCTGGGCGCTGGAGAAGGACCCCGAGCTCTACGACGGTGGCGTCGACTGGGAGGGCACGCTGTTCCGCGCCGAGGGTCCCAACCTCCTCACCTACCTGCCGCCCACGCTGCGCAACTATCCGCGCTTCGCCGCGACCGGCGACCAGGGCTCCCGCCAGAGGATCCTCGACGCCGGCTTCTTCCCCGGCTCGGAGTTCCTGTGGGACGAGCACTACACGACCTTCTGGGACCTCACCCAGCGCATCTTCCGGGAGGAGTTCGACCCGGGCTACGACGGCTCGATGGAGGCGGGCATCCCGTTCTGCCAGCAGGGCACGCCCAACTGCGACGCCAACTACGACTACGCGAGCCGCCCGCAGAGCGTCAAGGACGCGGTCGGGAAGGTCTCGCTGAACGGCACGATCGGCAAGCCGTTGCTGAGCCTCCACGGCGACCTCGACACGCTCCTGCCGATCCGCCGCGACGGCGCCGTCTACGAGCGGCTCATCGGCGAGGCCGGCCGGGCCCCGATGCACCGCTTCTACACGATCGAGCGGGGCAACCACATCGATGCCTTCTACAACGGGCGCGAGCGCGACCTGCGGCCGATCCTCCCCTGCCAGCGGGCCACGTTCCTGGCGCTCGACCGGTGGGTGGAAGGGGGCAAGACGCCTCCGCCGACCCAGTCGGTGCCCAAGCCGGGCCAGGGGGACGTCGTCAACTCGTGTGCCCTGGCCGGTGAGACGGAAGGAGGCGAGCCGGCAGGGGAGCGCCCGTCTTCCCCGAGCCCGTCCTCTCCCGGCCCGTCCTCCCCCGGCACGCCGTCGCGCTTCGAGGCCGCCCCGGCGCAGCCGCGGCGCCGCGTCGCGCCCCGCGGGCTCCAGGCGCGGGTCACGCCGGGCCGCGATCGCCGGGCGCCGTACCGCTTCCGCACCACCGGGCGCCTCTCGCTGCCCCAGGGCACCTCGCGGGCGCAGGGCTGCCGCGGCTTGGTCACCGTCCAGGTCAAGGCCGGCCGCCGGACGGTCTCGACGCGGCGGGCCCGGCTGCGGCCCGACTGCACCTTCCGCTCGTCGGTCAGCTTCGCGGCCCTCCGGCGCCTCGGCCGTGGCCGGCTCAAGTTCACGGCGCGCTTCCAGGGCAACGGCGCGCTGACGGCCGCGCGCGCCCGATCGAGGTCGGCGCGGGCGCGGTGAGGGGTCTCGCGCGGCGGCTCGCTGTGGCCGCCGCGGCCGCGGGGTTGGCACTCTCTCCGGCGCCCGCCGCGGCCGGCGAGCGCCTCGGGACCGCGCTGCCCGACGACTTCCCCGTCATCCTGGACCACTCGCTCGGGGCGCCGGTCCTCGGGTTCGGCGCCGAGGGCCCGGTCCGGCGCACGCCCGTGGTGTTCCTGCACGGCAACAACGACACGCCCTACAAGACCCGCTGCAACTCGCTCGGGCACGTGCACGACTTCGCGCAGTACTTCCATGACCGCGGCTACGCCCCGAGCGAGCTGTGGGGGCTGGGCTACCAGGGCGATCAGTGCGACCTGGCGACGAGCCCGACCAACCGGTCGGGCAAGGCGCACTCGACGGTGGAGAACGTGCCCGACGTGCGCGCCTTCATCCGCGCCGTCCTGCGCTACACGGGCGCGCGGCAGGTCGACGTTGTCGGCCACAGCCTCGGCGGCACGCTCACCCGCGAGTGGCTGCGCCAGGACGGGGCCTACGATCTCGTCCGCACGGTCGTGGCCGTCGACAGCCCGAACCACGGGATCATCAACTGCTCCCCCTCGCCCCGGAACTACTACGCGCTGCCCGCCGCCGGCGGGTTCGGTCCCGACAGCGCCATCTGCCAGGAGTACGGCTCGGACCGCACGCCGCTGCTGAGCGCCATGAACGCCGGGGACGAGACGCCCGGGCCGACGGCCTGGCTGACGCTCGTCAACGCCGACACCAGCTTCGTGTACTTCGCGGAGCAGGACGGCGCCTTTCCGCCGGTGCCGGCCGAGGACCGCGAGGGCCGGCCGCACGACTTCTCGCGCAGCGCGCGGCTCGACGGGGCCACCAACGTCGAGCTGACCGGGCAGGGGCGCTACGACGAGGCGCTCGCCACCACCCACCTCGGCATCGTCAACTCGCCCGAGAGCTGGCGGATCGCCTACGGCGCCCTTGCCGACGAGGATCGCGCCGCGCCGCAGCCGAGCGAGGCGCCGGCGGGCGAGCCGCGCCGCGAGGCGCCGAGCTCCCCTCGCGTGCGCGTGGCTCCGGCGATGAC
>JALYMV010000271.1 GCA_030773575.1 Actinomycetota bacterium | reverse complement strand
GCGCTGCCCGGCGCGACCACCGCGTCGGGCGCAGCGGAGAGCGCGCCCGAGCGCTGCTCGAGCAGGTCGAGATAGGACTTGCCCGCGGCGCGAAGCACCCGCGCGGCGCGGTCGCTGCGCACGTGCTCCTCCCCCACGATCGCCGCCAGGCGCTCGCGCGCGCCCGGGTCGAGCTCGGCCGGGGGCAGCCGGACGTCCTCGAGCGCCGGCGGCCGCGCGACCACGCCGCCGTCGACCCCCAGCTCGGAGCGCAGGAACCCGGTGGCGTGGTCGGGCAGGGACGGCCCGGCGCCCGGCTCGCCCCAGCCGTGGAAGACCTGCTCGCGACGGCTCATCCCCGCGGCGCCTCCACGATCTGAGCGAGCGCCTCGAGCGCGGAGTCCAGCTGGCGGCGGGCGGCGCCGCGCAGCTGCAGGACCCCGAGGCGCGCCCATCCGCGCGGCTGCTGGTCGACCGCGATCGAGACCTCCGTCCCGTCCCCGTCCCCCGCGAGGCGCAGCTCGTAGGTCAGCGCGGAGAAGAGCCGCTCGAACGGCGTGCCCTCGAGGTCCTGGCGCCAGCGGGCCAGGTGCGGCGGCTCGGTGGTCGCGACGGAGTAGTCGGCGCGCACCGTCCGCCCGCGAGGCGTCATCGAGACGGTCGTCCAGCCGGCCGGCGAGACGTTCTCGACCCGCTGGGTGGCCGGCCACCAGCGCGGCAGGTGGTGGGGGTCGGTGGCCAGCGACCAGACGTCGCCGACCGGCGCCGCGATCCGTCGCGAGCGCTTCATCCTCATGGCGCGCTCACTCCTCGTCGTAGCCGATCAGCGCGTGCACGTGGGCGTCTCCGAGTTTCTCGCGCCCGCCGAGGAAGCCCAGCTCGACCAGGAACCCGAAGCCGGCGACCTCCCCGCCGATCTGGCGCACCAGGTCGGCGAGCGCCGCCGCGGTCCCGCCCGTGGCCAGCAGGTCGTCGTGGATGAGCACCCGCTCCCCATGGGAGATCGCGTCGGCGTGCAGCTCGAGGGCGTCGACGCCGTACTCGAGGATGTACTGCGCCGAGATGGTGTCCGACGGCAGCTTGCCGGGCTTGCGGGCCGGCACGAACCCCGCGCCGAGCTCGCGCGCGAGCGCGGCGCCGAGGATGAATCCGCGCGCCTCCGCGGCGACCACGAACTGCACGTCGCGAGGCCGCGCCCACTCAGCCAGCCCCTCGACGGCGGCGTCGAGCGCGCCGGGGTCGAGCAGCAGCGGGGTGATGTCCTTGAAGACGATCCCGGGCGCCGGGAAGTCCGGGATGTCGCGGATGTGGGAGCGGAGGTCGACCCCCTGATGGCTCACTTCGCGACCCGCCGCAGGTCGCGCACGAGCAGGAGGTGCTTGAGGTGCGAAGCGACCGCCGCCAGGTTCTCGAGCGCCTCGATCGCCTCCTTGCGCCGCTCGGGATTGCGCGAGCGCAGGGCCGGGGCGAGGATCTGCTGCAGGAGCTGAGACTCGCGGTCGGCCGACGTGCGGAAGACGCGCAGGTTGCGCCCGGCGACCCCGTAGCGGGCGAGCTCGGCGACCGAGCGCACGATCTCGCGCTCCGTCTCGTCGTAGTAGCGCGCGCCCGACCGGTTCTGGCCGGCGATGATGCCGTACTCCTCGAGCTCGGCCACCAGCTTGGGCGCGGCGCCCGTCTCCCCCACCACGTCGTCGAGCGAATAGAGCGCGCCCGACTCGCGGATGGAGAACGACGCGCGGCGCATGGACGCCCCCGCGCGCCCCGGCTGCGGCGCGGCGGCGGGCGCCGGCGAAGCGATGTCGGACTCCGTGCGCCCGGCGGCGAGCTCCTGGCGGATGACCCGCAGCGGGAGGAACTCGTCGCGCTGCAGCCGCAGCACGGTCCGCAGCCGCGAGACGTCGGCCGCCGAGTAGAGTCGGTAGCCGCCCGGCGTGCGGCGGGGGGCGAGGAGCTTCTGGTCCTCGAGGTAGCGGATCTTCGAGATCGAGATGTCGGGGAACTCCGACACGAGCGCCTTGACCACCGCGCCGATGGTCAGCGACTTGGCCTGCGTGGCGGCGGGCAGCGGAGCGGCCTCTGCCTGCGCTCGGAGGTCCTCCTCGCCGGGCTCGGATGTCACGGCCATCTCGTCACCGCGCCAGGAACGTGAGCTTGTACTTGCCGACCTGCAGCTCGTCGCCGTCCTCGAGCCGATGGGAGTCGATCCGCTTGCGGTTGACGTAGGTGCCGTTGAGCGAGCCGGAGTCGTCGAGGTGCCAGGCTCCGTGGCGCCGCACCAGCACGGCGTGGTCGCGTGAGACGGTCACGTCGTCGAGGAAGACGTCGGCGTCGGGCGAGCGCCCGACGGTCATCCGCTCGCCCGCGAGCCCGAACGACTGGCCGACGCGGCCGCCGCCGCGGATCACGAGCGCGCCGCCGCCCGCGGCGACCTCGCCGACGTCGACGGGTCTGAGCTCCCCCGTCTCGTCGATCATGTAGGTCGCCGTCGTCGCGTCGGACTTCGTGGGCTGCTCGACGCCGACGAACGTCCCGCACTTGGGGCAGTAGTTCGCGTCCTCGCCGACGGCGAAGCCACACTCGGGGCAGTGCCGGGCCACGGGCTGGGCCGGGCCCTACGCCTCTTCCGGACCGCCCTGGGCCCGGCCGGCCAGGATGTCGGTCAGCCGCTGCACGTCGGCACCGGAGATGACGTCCTCGCCGCCCTCGTGCTTCTTGCGCAGGCGGTTGACCAGCTCGGCGCGGAGGATGTCGATCTTGCCGTGGAGGATGCGCCGCTTGTAGGACACCTCCTGCTCGTCGTCGGTGAGCTGCTGGATGAGGTCCTTGAGCTCCTGGTCCGAGATCGAGCCCAGGTCGGGGAAGGTGTCCATCATGGGATCTGCGGTTCCTCTCCTTGAAAGAGAACGGCCACGCCGTCGACGGCGGCGAAGCGCGAGCATAGCAATCGAACGCCCGGTGGAGTTCAACCTCAGCTTGAGGGTCTCTCATCGCGGTCGCGGAGCTGCCGGCGGGCGTTGCGCAGGTAGCCGACGGTCGCCGTCAGCATGAGCGGGAGGCCCGTCAGCAGGCAGCCGAGCGCGACCCGGCGGCGGCCGATCATCGCGAAGAACGGCGCCGACATCACGGGCCAGACGCCCGCCCGGCCGAACCAGTTGACCGTCATGTCGAGGTCGCGGCGCATGCCCCACCGCGCGAGCCAGAGCATCCCGGCCTCGCGGGCGAGCAGGACCGACAGCCCCGTCCGCGGCAGCAGGCGCCGGCGCCAGCAGACCGTCACCCCGGCGATCACCAGCAGCCGGTCGACGAGCGGGTCGAGCAGCGTCCCCAGCCGCGAGTACTGGCCCGTGAGGCGTGCGGCGATCCCGTCGGCGTAGTCGCTCCAGGCGATCACGGCGTAGAGCGTCGCCGGCCGGCTGCTCTCCCCCGACGGGGTGCGCAGCGCGTCGTAGAGGAACCACGGAATCAGCGCCAGGCGGACGAAGCCGATCGCGTTGGGGATCGTCCACGGGTTGAGCGGCTGCCCGCGCAGGGTCGCCGGCGGCGGCGGGCCCGAGCGATCCAGGCCCGACAGGCGGCGGAAGGTCAGCCGCGTGCGCTCGGCCCCCGCCTCGACGCGCTCGCGCGGGGTCTGGCCCGGCGCGAACGCGCTCGGCAGCGGCTCGCGCTCTACGGGAGCTCCGCCCACAGCTCCGCGGCGGCCGCGGCCGCGCCCTCGAGCGACAGGGTCCTCGTCTCGCGCCCGCGGCGCACCTGGACCTCGAGCTCGCCGCCGCTGAGCGTGCGGCGCCCGACGGTCAGCCGCAGCGGGCAGCCGAGGAGCTCCGCGTCGGCGAACTTGCCGCCGGGCCCGAGGTCGCGGTCGTCGTAGAGGACGTCGAGGCCGACCTCGCGCAGCTCCGAGTAGAGCCGGTCGGCGAGCCCGCGCTCCTCCGTCCCCGCCTTGCCCAGGCCGACCAGCTCGGCGTCGAACGGGGCGAGCGCGCGCGGCCAGGCGATGCCGTGCTCGTCGGCGGTCTGCTCGACCGCCGCCGCCGCGATCCGCGCCGGGCCGATCCCGTAGGAGCCCATCCAGATGAGCTGGGCCTTCCCCGACTCGTCGAGGTAGGTCGCGCCGAGCGGCTCGGAGAAGCGCGTGCCGAGCTTGAAGATGTTGCCGACCTCGATGGCGGGCTCGATGCGGATGGCGTGCCCGCCGACCGTATCGCCGGCCTCGACCGTGCGGACGTCGCCGCGCTCGAACGGGAAGTCGCGGCCCGGCTGCACGCCGCGCAGGTGGGCGTCGGGACGGTTCGCGCCGCAGACCCACCCGCCGCGGGCGTCGGTGACCGCCTCGTCGAGCACGATGGGCGCCCGGGCGCCGACCGGGCCGATGAAGCCGGCGGGACCGAGCGCCTCGGCGAACTCCTCCTCGCGCGCGGGGCGAAACGGCGAGCGCAGCGCGTTGGCGAGCTTGATGTCGTTGACCCGGTGGTCGCCGCGGACGACCACGACGACGAGGCCGCGATCCTCCGCGATCACGGGATAGGCCTTCAGCAGCGCCCCGGCGGGCACGCCGAGCGCGCCGCTCACCGCGCTCACGGTGGTCTGCCCGGGCGTGGAGACCTCCTCGGGCGCCGGCAGCTCGACCGGCAGCTCCACGGGCTGCGGCTCGGCGCTCGCGACCTCGACGTTGGCGGCGTAGCCGGGCGCGAGCGCGACGTCGTTCTCCCCCGCCGCGCAGGGCGCCATGTACTCGTGGGCGCCGAAGCCGCCCATCATCCCGACGTCCGCCTCGACGCTGTACCACTCGAGGCCGCAGCGGTCGAAGATGCGGTCGTAGGCGGCGGCGTGGATGTCGTAGCTCGCGTCGAGCGCCTCGCGATCGCGGTCGAAGGTGTAGGCGTCCTTCATGATGAACTCGCGCGTGCGCAGGAGCCCGGCGCGCGGGCGCGGCTCGTCGCGCTCCTTCGTCTGGAAGTGGTAGAGGAACTTCGGGAGGTCGCGGTAGGAGCGCACGAGCGACGCGACGTGGAAGGTCAGCGTCTCCTCGTGGGTCATGGCCAGCACCATGTCGGCGCCCTTGCGGTCGGAGAGCTTGAAGACCTCGTCGACCCCGTAGCGCCCGGAGCGCTTCCACAGGTCGGCAGGCGTGAGGACCGGCATCAGCATCTCCTGCGAGCCGATGGCGTCCATCTCCTCGCGGACGATCTGGACCGCCTTCTGGTGCACGCGCCAGCCCGCGGGCAGGTAGGTCCACAGTCCGGCGCCGACCTGGCGGATCATCCCCGCCCGCACCAGCAGCTTGTGGGAGAGCGCCTCGGCGTCGGCCGGGGCCTCCTTCTCCGTGGGCAGCAGGTAGTTCGACAGGCGGGTCATGGGCGGCGCAAGCCTAGTGATAGAACCTCGCCATGCCCTTCACCGTGCCGGATCTCCCCTATCCCTATGACGCGCTCGAGCCGCACATCGACGAGGCCACGATGCGCGTTCATCACGACAAGCACCACCAGGCCTACGTGGACAAGGCGAACGCCGCGCTCGAGGGAACCGAGCACGCCGACACGCCGATCGAGGACATCCTGCGCGACCTCGACGCCCTGCCCGCCGACAAGCGCGACGCCGTCCGCAACAACGGCGGCGGCCACTACAACCACGCGCTGTTCTGGGAGTCGATGAAGCCGGGCGGGGGCGGCGAGCCCACCGGCCCGCTGGCCGAGGCGATCGACTCGGCGTTCGGCTCCTTCGCCGACTTCAGGACGAAGGTCAAGGAGACCGGCATCGCGCGCTTCGGCTCGGGCTGGGCCTGGCTCGTCCACGACGGCTCCGGGCTGGCGGTCGTCTCGACGCTCAACCAGGACAACCCGATCTCCCAGGGCCAGACGCCGCTGCTGGGCGTCGACGTGTGGGAGCACGCCTACTACCTCAAGTACCAGAACCGGCGCCCGGACTACCTCGAGGCGTGGTTCAACACGATCGACTGGGACACGGTCGCCCAGCGTTACAGCGCAGTGGCCTGAGCCGGCTCGGGAAGCGGCGCCGCGGCCGTGCTCGCCTGCCTGTTCGCAGTCGGCG
>JALYMV010000270.1 GCA_030773575.1 Actinomycetota bacterium | reverse complement strand
CGCCTGGGGGAGGTCGCGCTCGGCGCGGCAGGCGTCCAGCGCCGCCTCGGGATCCTCGACGTCCTCGAGCACGCGCGCGTAGGCGTCGAGCGCCGCGCGCACCGCCGCGAGCGGCACGCCGTCATAGGCCTCGAGCGGCGCCGCCTCGCCGATCCCGGCCAGGCCGTCGCCGCCCACGAGCTCGACCTGCAGCAGCTCGCGCGCCTCCATCGCGCCCCACGAGGTCCCCAGCCGCTCGCGCAGCTCGAGCGCGACCGGGGCGACCCGCAGCTCCATCAGCTCGCGAGGATCCCGGCCGAGAGCAGGACGCAGAAGGCGAGCTGGAGCCGGCCCGTGCCGGCCAGGGCGCCGTTGAGCGACGGGCCGTCGACCCGGGTGCGCACGACACCGACCAGCCGGACCGCGCCCGGGACCGCGACGAGCGCCAGCAGCAGCCACGGGTCGAGGTCGTCGGAGCCCACGACCCACGGGAGCTGCGCCGTGACGAACGCGCCCGCGAGCATCGCGACGTACAGCGCTCGCGCGCGCTCGCGCCCGAGCCGCACGGCCGACGTCCGCTTGCCCGCGCGCCGGTCCGTCTCCATGTCGCGGACGTTGTTGACGACGAGGATCGCCGCGGCGAGCAGCCCGACCGGCACCGCGAGCACGAGCGCCTCCCACTCGACCCGCTCGACCTGCGCGAAGTAGGAGCCCGCCACGGCGACCACGCCGAAGAACAGGAACACGAAGACCTCGCCGAGCCCCTCATAGCCGTAGGGCCGCGGGCCGCCCGTGTAGAGGACGCCCGCGACGATCGACGCCACGCCCGCCACGAGCAGCTCCCACCCCGCGGTGGCGATCAGGTAGCTGCCCGCCAGCACGGCGAGCGCGAAGGAGACGTAGGTGGCGATGAGCACCTGCCGCGGCGGCACGAGCCCTCCGGCCGTCACCCGCACGGGGCCCAGGCGGTCCTCGGTGTCGGCGCCGCGGCGGGCATCGGAGTAGTCGTTGGACAAGTTGGTCCCGATCTGGATGAAGAGCGCCCCGAGCATCGCCGCGAGGAACGCCAACAGCCGGAACGTCCCCTCCGTCGCCGCGAGCGCGGTGCCGACCAGGACGGGCGCGACCGCCGCCGGCAGCGTCCGCGGCCGCGCGGCCATGAGCCAGATCCGCATCTCAGCCGTCTCCTCGGGCCGGTCGCCGGAGGCGGGAAGCCGGCCACGTCACCCTCACGGCCGTCGGGGGAACTTCGAGAAGTCGGGCGCCCGCTTGGCCTTGTAGGCCTCGCGCCCCTCGCGCGCCTCCTCGGAGGCGTAGAAGAGCAGGTTCGTGTCGTGGGCGAGCTGCTGGATGCCGGCCAGCCCGTCCTCGGCGGCGTGGAAGGACGCCTTGAGCAGCCGCAGCGAGAAGGGCGAGAGGGCGAGCATCTCGCGGCACCACTGGACCGTCTCGTCCTCGAGGTCCTCGAGCGGCACGACGGTGTTGACGAGCCCCATGTCGAGCGCCTGCCGCGCGTCGTACTGCCGGCACAGGAACCAGATCTCCTTGGCCTTCTTCTGGCCGACGATCCCCGCCAGCAGCCCCGCCCCGAATCCGCCGTCGAACGAGCCGACTTTCGGCCCGGTCTGGCCGAAGCGCGCGTTGTCGGCGGCGATGGTGAGGTCGCAGACCAGGTGCAGGACGTGGCCGCCGCCCACCGCGTAGCCGGCCACCATCGCGACGACGGGCTTGGGCAGCCGCCGGATCTGGACGTGGAGGTCGGTGACGTGGAAGCGGCCCGCTCCCGACCCCGGCTCGGTCTCATAGCCCTGGTCGCCGCGGACGCGCTGGTCGCCCCCCGAGCAGAACGCCAGCGGGCCCTCGCCCGTGAGGACGATCACGCCGACCGACGGGTCCTCGCGCGAGCGCTCGAGCGCGTCGGAGATCTCGATGATCGTCTGCGGCCGGAACGCGTTGCGGACCTCGGGCCGGTCGATCGTGATCTTGGCGATCCCGGCGTCCTCGCCCTCCGAGAGCTCGTAGCGGATGTCCTCGTACTCGGCGCCGGCGGTCCAGGTCGTCATTCACCGCCCGACATTAGCCTCTGGCGGGTGCCGATCGACGCCTGGCTCGCCAACGCTGCCGCCGCCCATCCCGGCCGCGTCGCGATCGAGGCGCCGGGGGGATCGCTGACCTTCGCCGAGCTGCTCGAGGCCGCCGGGGCGGTCGACGTGGCGTCCGGGGAGCGCGTGGCGCTCGAGGGCCCGCCGGACCTCGGCTTCGCGGTCCGGCTGTACGCCTGCGTCCTGCGGCGGGCGGTGGCGGTGCCGGTCGATCCGCGGCTCGGCGAGCGCGAGCGGGCGGCGGTCCTGACCTCCGGCGCCCCCACGGAGCCCGGCGCCGCGTTGATCGTCCACACGAGCGGCACGACGGGCGCGCCCCGGCCCGTCACGCTCACCGGCGAGAACGTGGCCGCTCAGACGTTCGCCTCCGCGCGCGTCCTCGGGCCGTACCGGGAGGACCGCTGGCTCTGCCCGCTCCCGCTCTCCCACGTCGGCGGCCTGATGGTCCTCCTGCGCTCCGCGGCGTTCGCCATCACCGTCGTCCTGCGTCCGCTGGAGGGCGCCGAGCTCCACGGCGCCACCCTCGCCTCGCTCGTGCCGACCCAGCTCGCCCGCGCGCTCGACGCCGGGCTCGAGGCGCCGCCGGCCCTGCGCACGATCCTGCTCGGCGGCGCGGGAGCGCCGCGCACCCTGCTCGCCCGCGCCGCCGCGGCACACGTCCCCGTCCGCCAAACCTACGGCCTCACCCAGGCGTGCTCGTCCGTGACGATCTCGGAGGCCGGCGACCTCGACACCCAGGGTCCACCGCTCGACGGGATCGGGGTCGAGATCGCTCCCGACGGGGAGATCCTCGTCTCCGGCCCCACCGTCGCGGGCGGCGGCACGCTGGCCACCGGCGACCTCGGCCGCCTCGACGACCGGGGTCGCCTCACGGTGATCGGCCGCAAGACGGACACGATCGTCACGGGCGGGGAGAACGTCGCGCCGGCCGAGGTCGAAGGCGTCCTGCTCGAGCATCCCGCGGTCGCCGACGCCGGCGTATTCGGCCGCGCCGACCCCGAGTGGGGGGAGGCGGTCACCGCCCACGTCGTCCTCCGCGCCCCCGCCGACCCGGAGGCGCTGCGCGCCTACGCCCACGAGCGCCTGGCGGGTTACAAGGTCCCCAAGTCGATCGAGGTGGTCGACGCGCTCCCGCGCACCGGCTCGGGCAAGCTCCTGCGGCGGGCACTATCGTCGCGCGGATGAGCACGGACCCCGACGAGTACCGCCAGGCCAGCCGCGAGCGCTGGGGCAAGTCGGCGGAGGGCTGGCGGGCGCGCCGGGAGCAGTTCGGCCTTGCCTCGATGCCCGTCTCGACCCGCATGATCGACGCCGTGGCGCCCCAGCCGGGCCACGCGCTGCTCGAGCTGGCGGCCGGCATCGGCGACCTCGGCTTCCTCGCCGCCGAGCTCGTCGAGCCGGGCGGAACCCTGATCTGCTCGGACTTCTCGCCCGAGATGCTCACGAACGCCCAGGAGCGCGCCGCCGAGCTGGGCCTCGACAACGTGCGCTTCAAGCAGATCGACGCCGAGTCGATCGACCTCGACGCCGGCTCGCTCGACGGGGTGCTGTGCCGCTGGGGCTACATGCTGATGGCCGACCCGTCGGCCGCCCTGCGCGAGACGCGCCGGGTCCTCAAGCCGGGCGGCCGCCTCGCGCTCGCCGCCTGGACCGGCGCCGACGAGAACCTCTGGAGCGCCCTGCCGGGCCGCGAGCTCGTCCGCCGCGGCCTCATGGAGCGCCCCGACCCGCAGGCCCCTGGCCAGTTCGCGTGGGCGGACGGCCGGCGGATCGAGGCCTTCCTGACCGATGCCGGCTTCGTCGAGGACCTCGAGATCGAGCGGGTCGCCTTCACGCTCGCCTATCCGTCCTTCGCCGAGTGGTGGGCCACCCAGCGCGACCTCTCGAGCGCCTTCCGCGAGACGGTCGACGGCCTGGACCCCGGCACGCTCGACGAGGTGATGGCCGCCGTGCGCGAGGCCGCGGCGCCGTTCGAGGCAGGCGCCGGCGGCGCCCTCGAGATCCCGGCCGCCACGTGGGTGGCAGGCGCGACTGCATAGGATCGCCGCCATGTTCTACGACGACGACGCCGATCTGGCCCACCTCGAAGGCCGGACCGTGGCGATCCTGGGCTTCGGCTCACAGGGGCACGCCCACGCCCTCAACCTCAAGGACTCGGGCGTCTCGGTCGTCGTCGGCCTGCGCGAGGGATCGTCCTCGGTCGCCGCCGCGCGAGAGGGCGGCCTCGAGGTCCTGCCGATCGCCGACGCCGCCTCCCGCGGCGACATCGTGATGGTCCTGCTCCCCGACGAGAAGCACGGTGAGGTGTGGGAGGCCGAGATCGCCGACGGCATCGCGGCCGGCGACCACCTGATGTTCGGCCACGGCTTCTCCGTTCACTACGGGACGGTGCTGCCGCCCCCGGGCGTCGACGTCTCGCTCGCGGCGCCCAAGGGCCCGGGCCACCTCGTCCGCCGCCAGTACCTCGAGGGCTCGGGCGTCCCCGGCCTCATCGCCGTCCACGAGGACGCCTCGGGCACCGCCCGCGATGTCGCCCTCGCCTACGCCAAGGGCATCGGATGCACCCGCGGCGGCGTGATCGAGACGAGCTTCCGCGAAGAGACCGAGACGGACCTCTTCGGCGAGCAGGCGGTCCTCTGCGGCGGGGCCTCCGAGCTCGTGCAGGCGGGCTTCGAGACGCTCGTCGAGGCGGGCTATGACCCGCAGATGGCCTACTTCGAGTGCCTGCACGAGCTCAAGCTCATCGTCGACCTGATGTACGAGAAGGGGCTCGCCGGGATGCGCTACTCCATCTCCAACACCGCCGAGTACGGCGACTACACGCGCGGCAGGCGCGTCATCACCGACGAGACGCGGGCGAGCATGCGCAAGATCCTCGAGGAGATCCAGTCGGGCGAGTTCGCCCGCGAGTGGATCGCCGAGAACCGGGCGGGCCAGGAGAACTTCCTGCGGATGCGCGAGGAGCAGGCCCGTGGCCGGATCGAGACGACGGGCAAGGAGCTGCGCTCGAAGATGGACTGGATCCAGACGGAGTTCTAGGAATTACGCGCGGATGGCCGAGGGCGAGCAGCTCCCGGGCGGCTGGCTGCCGCCCCAGGCGCCCGGCGCCGACCCCGCGCCCCGCTTCCCGCCGCCGTCGCCGTCGCCTGTCCGGCCACCCGCGCCGGCCATGAGAACTTCCGCCGCATGCGCGCCGAGCAGGCCGACAAGCCCGTCGAGCACACCGGCAAGGAGCTGCGCTCGATGATGGAGTGGATCCAGACCGAGTTCTGAGGGTGGCCGGCTCCGTCGTCGCCCGCCGTATGACCGTCCGCGGGCGCGTCCAGGGCGTCGGCTTCCGCGACGCGACCCGCCGGGAGGCCGAGCGCCTCGGCGTGGCGGGGTGGGTCCGCAACGCCGCCGGCGGCTCGGTCGAGCTGCACGCCGAGGGCCCCGCCGCCGCGGTCGACGTCATCGTCGCCTGGTGCCGGCAG
>JALYMV010000269.1 GCA_030773575.1 Actinomycetota bacterium | reverse complement strand
CCTGCGGGACGTAGCGGTTGCCGTAGGTGTCCTGGGTCTCGCGTCCCTCGGCGAGGATGTTGTAGGGCGACTAGTGTCCTGACGCATTAATTCGTGGGCGTTTGGGGATGGTGGTGGCATGCCATCGTTTCCGGTCGTGTCGGTAGAGCTCTCCGAGGCTGAGCGCGAGCAGTTGGAGTCGTGGTCGCGGCGGCTGAGGACGTCTCGAGCGTTGGCGGAGCGGTCGCGGATCGTGTTGCTGGCGGGCGACGGGTTGCGGACCGGGGAGATCGCCGATCGGCTGGGCGTGCATCGCAACACGGTCGCCAAATGGCGCCGGCGGTTCGAGGCCGAGCGGCTCGACGGGCTTGTCGACGAGCCGCGGCCGGGGCAGCCGCGGACGATCACCGACCAAAAGGTCGACGAGGTGATCACCAAGACGCTGGAGAGCGCGCCGAAGGACGCCACGCACTGGTCGACGCGGTCGATGGCCGCCGAAGTCGGGCTCAACCAGTCAGCGGTGCAGCGGATTTGGAAGGCATTCGGGCTCCAGCCGCACCGGGCCGAGACGTTCAAGCTGTCGCGCGACCCGCAGTTCGTGGCCAAAGTCCGCGACGTCGTCGGCCTCTATCTCAACCCACCCGAGCGGGCCGTCGTGCTCTGCGTCGATGAGAAGAGCCAGATCCAGGCGCTGGATCGCACCCAGCCGATCCTGCCGATGGGCCCCGGGATTCCCGAGCGCGCGACGCACGACTACAAGCGCCACGGCACCTCAAGTCTTTACGCGGCGCTGGATGTCAGCACCGGCAAGGTGATCGGCCGGCTGCACGCCCGCCATCGCGCGATCGAGTTCAAGCAGTTTTTGGCCACGCTCGATCGCGAGGTCCCAGCCGACCTCGACGTCCACGTGATTCTCGACAACAGCAGCACCCACAAGACGCCGGCGATCCGCAAATGGCTGGCCGCGCACCCGCGGTTCGTGCTGCACTTCACGCCCACCAGCAGCTCATGGCTCAACCTCGTCGAACGCTGGTTCTCCGAGCTGACCACCAAGAAGCTGCGCCGCGGCGCGCACCGCTCCGTCCGCGACCTCAACGCCGACATCCGCGCCTGGATGCAGAGCTGGAACGACAACCCCAAGCCCTACGTCTGGACCAAGACCGCCGACCAGATCCTCGAGTCCATCACCCGCTACTGCACACGAATTAACGAATCAGGACACTAGGCGAACGCGGGCGGCAGCGGCCGCCGCAGCGCCGACTCGAGCGCGCCGAGGTACGCCGCCCGGGGCACCTCGGCCGCGCCGAGGGAGGCGAGGTGCGGCGTGAGCCACTGGACGTCGAGCAGCCCGGCAGGGTCGAGGCGCTCCACGAGGCCGACGAGTGCGACCTTCGACGCGTCGGGCCGGCGATGGAACATCGACTCCCCGGCGAAGAAGCCGCCGATCGCCACGCCGTAGAGCCCGCCGGCCAGCTCGCCGTCCGCCGACCACGCCTCGACGGAGTGCGCCCAGCCGAGGCGGTGAAGCTCGCCGTAGGCGCCCGCGATCCGCTCGTCGATCCAGCCGCCCGTCCGGCGGGGATCGCCGCAGGCGCGCACCACCGCGTCGAACGCCGTGTCGACCCGCACCTCGAAGCGCCTGCAGGAGCGCCGCAGCGAGCTCGTCACCCGCAGGCGGCCGAGCGGCAGGACGCCGCGCGGGTCCGGCGACCACCACGCCATCGGCTCGAGCCCCGTCAGCGGCATCGGGAAGATCCCCGACCGGTAGGCCGCCAGCAGCGTGCCGGGGGCGAGGTCGGCGCCGAGCGCGACGAGGCCGTGCTCGTCGGCGGCGCCGGCGGGCGGCATCAGCCAGGGGCTGTCGGGCGGCTCGACCGGCACCGCCCACCATAATCGTCGAAGAGATGCCCGTCCCGGCACGCACGCCCCAGGCCGCGCCGGACCCGCTGATCGGCGACCTGCGCCGCGCGGGGCTGCTTCCGCTGCTCGTTCTGCACTTCGTGGGGGAGGCACCGACCTACGGCAACCAGCTCATGGACCGCATCGCCGCGCTCACCGGCGGCGCCCTGGTGGTCAACCCCAACACGATGTACCCGCTGCTGCACTCGCTGGAGGAGCGCGACCTGATCCGCGGGGAGTGGGAGCACCCGGAGCGCCGCTCGCGCCGCTTCTACCGCTGCACCCCCGAGGGCCGCGCCGAGCGCGACCGGCTGGCCGCCGAGCTCGGGCCGCGGCTCGACCGCATCGCGGCCTCGATCGAGGCCATTCGGAGCGAGCTGCTGTGAAGGCGCGCGCCGCCACGGTCGTCGAGGGGCCGGTCGCCGAGGTCGAGGCGCTCTTCTACGACGAGCGCCGCTGGCCGGCGTGGGTCGATGGATTCGGCGGCGTCTCCTCGATCACGGGCGAGTGGCCGGCGCGCGGCGCCGCCCTCGACTGGACCTCCAAGCCCGGGGGCCGCGGCGCGGTCCGCGAGCGGGTCGTCGCGTACGCGCCGGCGGAGGGGCAGGAGCTCGACGTCGAGGACGAGCGCCTGGTGGGCACCCAGACCGTCGCGTTCACCGAGGGCGAGCGCGGGGCGGTCGAGGTCGCGCTGACGCTCGACTACCGGCTCAAGGAGCGCAACCCCCTCACCCCGCTGGTCGACTTCTTCTTCGTCCGGCGCGCGATGGCCGCCTCGCTGCAGCGCTCGCTCACCCGCTTCGCCCGCGAGCGGGCGGCGGACGCCGAGCTGCAGTAGCTCCGCAATACCATCCAGGGCCGTTCACTCGAGAAGGGACCTCCCCAGACCATGTTCGTGTTCAAAGCCGCGGTCGTCGGCGCCGGCGTGATGGGCGGCGAGATCGCCCAGGTCATCGCCTCCGCCGACATCCCCGTGGTCCTCAAGGACGTCGACGAGAAGTTCGTCGACGCGGGCCTGCAGAAGGCCCGTGAGGTGACCGAGGGCCAAGTCGCCAAGCTGGTCAAGAAGGGCAAGGCCACCCAGGAGCAGGCCGACGCGCAGCGCGACCACACGCTCTCGCTGATCAGCGGGACGACCTCCTACGACGAGTTCGGCGACGTCGACTTCGTCATCGAGGCCGTGCCGGAGAAGATGGAGATCAAGCACGCGGTCTTCGCCGAGCTCGACGCGGCCACTCCCGGCCACGCGATCCTCGCCTCCAACACCTCGGGCCTCTCCATCACCGAGATCTCCGACGCGGTCAACCGCCCGGACAAGGTGGTCGGCTTCCACTTCTTCTGGCCCGCCTCCTACATGCGGCTCATCGAGGTCATCGAGGGCGACGACACCTCGCCCGAGACGGCGCAGGCCGCGGCCAACTTCGCCCAGGCGATCAAGAAGATGCCCGTGCGCTGCTCGGAGGTCCCGGGCTTCGTGGTCAACCGCATCCTCACGTCGACCGCGGCGGAGATCTGGCGCTACCAGGACGAGTCGGGCACGCCGGTCGAGGCGATCGACGACGCCCTCGCCGGCAGCGGCGCCGTGCCGATGGGGCCGTTCCGCCTCTCGGACATGAGCGGCCTCGACACGACGCTCAAGGTGGCCCGCGACATGCGCGACGCCTATGGCGACCGCTTCTACGTCCACAAGGGGATGGAGGAGCTCGTCGCGCAGGGCAACCTCGGCGCGAAGAGCGGAAAGGGCTTCTATGAGCACTCCTGAGACGGCGCAGAACGCGCCGGCGGTCGACGAGAAGCTGGCCGACCGCTTTCTGCTGAAGGCCTTCGTGGAGGCCTGCCTGGTCGTCGAGGAGGGCGTGGCGGGGATCCGCGACGTCGACCTCGGGATGATGATGGGGACGGGCATGATCCCCGGCCCGTTCGCGCGCGCGGACTTCCGCGGGCTCGACGACGTCCTCGCGGCGCTCGAGGCAGCGCGTGACGAATGGGGCGAGTCCTTCGAGCCGCCGCTCCTGCTGCACCGACTGGTCGCCCAGGGGCGCCTCGGCTCCAAGAGCGGCCAGGGCTTCTATCCCTATCCCCAGCCCGACGCCGGGTATGAAGGCGCCCCCGTCAAGCTCGACACCCGCGGCGAGGTCGCGATCGTCTGGCTCGACAACCCGCCGGCCAACTCGATCGCGCCGGCGGTCATCGAGGGCCTGCGCACGGCGTGGGAGGCGATCGAGGCCGACGATGCGATCAAGGCGATGATCGTCGCCTCGCCCAACCCGGCGCTGTTCTGCGCGGGGGCGGACATCAAGGCGTTCACCAAGATGGACGAGGCGGGCGGCCGCGAGCTGCTCGATTCCGCCCACGGGCTGCTGCGCTCCTTCGAGCGCTCGCGGACCGTCACCATCGCGGCGATCAACGGTCTCGCCTTCGGCGGCGGCTGCGAGCTCGTCATGGCGTGCGACTTCCGCCTCGCGGGCTTCTCGGCGACGTTCGGCCAGCCGGAGATCAACCTCGGCATCATCCCGGGCTTCGGCGGCACGCAGCGGCTGCCGCGGCTGGTGGGGGAGGCCAAGGCGCTCGAGATGAACCTCACGGGCGAGGCGATCTCGGCGGAGGACGCCTACCAGCACGGCCTGGTCAACCGGGTGGTCGCCGACCACGAGCTGTTCGACACCGCGATGGCGTGGGCGCGCAAGATGGCCGGTCAGGCGCCGCTGGCGATCGAGCAGATCAAGACGGTGTCGCACGCCGGCGACCTCGACGAGGGCATCGAGGCCGAGAAGCTCGGCTTCGCGACGGTCTTCGCCTCCGAGGACGCCAAGGAGGGCATCGGCGCCTTCCTCGGCAAGCGGACGCCGAAGTTCCAGGGCAAGTGACGCCGCCCGCCGCCCACCTCGCCGGGCTCATCCGCTCGGCGAGGTCGGTGGTCGCGCTGACCGGCGCGGGGATCTCCGTTCCGTCGGGGATCCCCGACTTCCGCTCGCCCGGGACAGGTGTGTGGGCGAACGTCGACCCGATGGAGGTCGCCCACATCGACGTCTTCCGCCGGACGCCCGAGCGCTTCTGGTCCTTCTACGGCGACCGCTTCACGACGCTGCGCGACAAAACGCCCAACGGCGCTCACCACGCGCTCGTCGAGCTCGAGCGCCGGGGCAAGCTCGACGCGGTGATCACCCAGAACATCGACGGCCTGCACGAGGCCGCCGGGGTGGGGGAGCTGGTGGAGGTCCACGGCTCGATCGCCCACGCGTCATGCCTGGTCTGCGGGGAGCGGCGTGGGTTGGACGAGACGCGCGCCCGGCTGGCGGCCTCCGCCGACGGCGTGCCGCGCTGCGACGCCGGCGACGCCCTGAAGCCCGACGTCGTCCTGTTCGGCGAGATGCTGCCCGAGCGCGCCTTGTCGCGTGCCTCCGAGCTGGCCGCGGGCGCCGACCTCCTGCTCTGCGTCGGGACCTCGCTCGAGGTCTACCCCGTCGCCCAGCTCCCCCAGATCACGCTGGCGTCCGGCGGCCAGGTCGCCCTCGTCACCATGGGCCCCACGCCCTACGACCGCGTCGCCGACGTCAAACTCGGCGGCGACGTGGTCGCCGAGCTCGAGGCGGTGCTCGCGGCGCTGTAACTGCGGCTGGTGAGGAGGGGGCGCGATCGAGCGCCCTCGGATCGAGTGTGCGATTCGACCCGATAGTCGGGCTCAAATGCACACTCGACCGGCGGCCGGAGGAAACCGCCTCCCTCACCAGCCCCAGTTCGCCGTTTCCCGACCCGCCCCGCCCCTGCCTAATACGCCCCCGCCGCGCTGCGCGCCCGCAACGCGGCCTCGATCCGCTCGATCGCCTCGGCGACCGCGGCGCGCTCCTCGACCGCGAGGCCGCCCTGCAGCGCCGCGTTGGCGGCGGCCGCGACCGCGTCGCGGCGGGCGTCGAGGTCGCCCAACCGGTCGGCCATCCGGGTGAGGTTTCCCCAGGCCGCCAGCTCGACCCGTGCCGCCTCCAGGGCCAGGTGCGCCTGCAGCGCGGCCTCGCGCTCACGGCCGCGGTCGAGGTCGAGCCGGCCGCGCAGGACGAGCTCCTCGCAGGCCAGGGCGGCGTCGCGGCCGCCGAGCAGCGCGGCGAGGCGCTCCTGCGGGCGCAGCGCGGCCTCGCGG
>JALYMV010000268.1 GCA_030773575.1 Actinomycetota bacterium | reverse complement strand
CCTCGGCCTCCGCCGCGCGCACCGCGGCCGCGACGTCGTCGGTCGAGAGCGCGCCCTCGCCGACCTCCGTCGGCTGCTCGGAGGCGTCCGCGCCGCCGCCGCGGGCCGGGTGCACGGCCTCCAGGCGGAAGAGGACGACGGTGATGTTGTCGCGGCCGCCCGCGTCGTTGGCGGCCGAGATCAGCCGGCGGCCCGCGTCGGCGAGCGAGCCCGAGCGCCCCAGGATCGGCGCCAGCGCGCCCTCGCCCACCATGTCGGTGAGCCCGTCGGAGCACAGCAGGAAGACGTCGCCCTCGCGCGCGGGGTAGACCTCGGTGTCGATCTGCACCGCGGGCTCGGGGCCGAGCGCGCGGGTGATGACGGAGCGCTGCGGGTGGTGCTCGGCCTGCTCCTCGGTGAGCTTGCCGCGCGCGACGAGCTCGCCCACCAGCGAGTGGTCCTTGGTCAGCCGCGTGAGCTCGCCGCGGCGCAGGAGGTAGGCGCGGGAGTCGCCGACGTGGGCGATCGTCACGTCGTCCTCGCCGACGTAGGCGGCGGTCACCGTCGTCCCCATCCCGGCGAGCCGGTCGTCGGAGACCGACGAGTCGTGGATGCGCCGGTTGGCCTCGGCGATGATCCGCGCGAGACCCTCGGCGGGCGCGCCGTCGGGCAGGCCGGCGTCGAAGCCCTCGACCGCCATCCGCGAGGCCACCTCGCCGGCCTGGGCGCCCCCCATCCCGTCGGCGAGGACGAAGAGCGGGCTGCGGACGAAGACGGCGTCCTCGTTGCCCTCCCGGCGGCGACCCGGGTCGGAGTCGGAGAAGTGCTCGGCGACGCGGAGCATGCTCAGCGCTCGAACACGAACTCGGAGTCGCCGATGCGGATGCGGTCGCCGGCGTGCAGGGGCTGCGGGCCGGTGAGCGGCTGGCCGTTGAGATAGGTGCCGTTGGTCGACCCGAGATCCTCGACCACCATCACGTCGCCCTGCGGCGAGAGCTGGACGTGGCGCGAGGAGGCGAAGGAGTCCTCCAGGCGGATGTCGGCCCGGTCGGCGCGCCCGAGCAGCGCCCCTCCCGAGACGTCGTAGGCGGAGCCGGCCCGCAGCCCGGCGGCGGTCTCGACCCGCAGCACGGGCATGCCCTCGGCGCCGCCGAGCCCCGACGCCGCGGGGTGGAAGCCGGTGCCCTCGTCGTAGGGCGCGGGCGACGCGACCTCGTCGGCCGCCACCGGCCCGGAGGTGCGGCGCAGGTCCTTGAGCGCCGAGCGGGCCATCCACAGGAGGAACAGGTAGAGGACGGCGAGGAAGCCGAACTTGAGGGCGACGGCGACGGGGTCGAGCACGGCGGCTACTCCTGCTCGAAGGTGATCCGGGAGGTGCCCAGCTCGATCGTGTCGCCCGGCTTGAGCGACTGGGCGCCGTCGACGCGGCGCCCGTTGACCTTGATGCCGTTGGTCGAGCCGAGGTCGCGCACGATCCACGACCCGCCCGACGGGCGGATCTCGGCGTGGCGGCGCGAGACGTTGGGGTCCTCGACCACGACGTCGCAGTCGCGCGAGCGGCCCATCGACGCGCCCGACGCGGGCAGCGGCGTGGCGCGGCCGTCGACGCGCAGCTTCGCGTTGCCGCGCCGGGGGTGGGGCTCGGCCAGCGGCTCGGCGAGCCGGTCGGCGGTCGAGTAGACCTGGGTGTGGCCGTGAGCGCCCTGGCTCGGAGGGCCCGTGGCGGGGTCCTCCCCCGGGCGCACGAGGCGGGCCTGGATGCCGAACTCGCCCAGCCGCAGCCGCTCGTCCGTGCGGAACTCGATCCGCGGCGCGGTGAGCAGCGCCACGCGCTCGGAGCGAGCGTGCTCGAGCAGGTAGCCGGAGAGCTCCGCCCTGAGCTCGCCCTCGTAGCCCTCGAAGTGCTGCCGGTCGGCCGGCGAGAGCCAGACGACGTACTCGTTGGGCACGTAGGTGCGCGACAGCGAGCCCACCCGGTTCTCGTCCATCTCGCGGGCGAGCTTGCGCGCAATCTCCACCGGGCGCACCTCGGACTTGAAGGCACGCGAGAACGTCCCCTCGACGAGGCCGGCGATCTTGGCTTCGAGGTTGCGCAGCACGCTCATCGGGCTCTACCCAGTATGGCTGCTCGGGTCCCGGCCGACGCGTGCGCCTGCGAGCGCGAGCGCGCCTCCGGCGAGCGCCGCCGGCACGAGGCCCGCGGGCTCCGGCCGGCCGAGCCACTCC
>JALYMV010000267.1 GCA_030773575.1 Actinomycetota bacterium | reverse complement strand
GCCCGCTGCTCGATCGAGTACACCGGTCGCCTCACGACCCGGCTCCCGGAGGCTGTCCGCCTGCTGATGATCAAGGCCGACGGCACCTTCATGGTGTGGTCCGACGGCGGCGGCCAGAAGGTCAAGCCGCAGAACTGGATGACGCCGCCGACGGCGATCGAGGAGACGGAGGAGGGCCTCGTCGTGCGCAAGCTCAAGGGTGAGGACCGGCTCGACATCCGGATCGCGGAGGTGGTGTCGGACTCCTCGCACGCCATGGGCTTCGACGCGGGCCTCGAGAAGGACGGCGTCGAGGCGCACCTGCAGGAGCTGCTCGCCGACGCGCCCGGGTGGTGCGGCGAGGGCTTCCGGCTCGTGCGCCGCGAGTGGCCGACCGACATCGGGCCGGTGGACCTCATGTGCCGCGATGAGGCGGACGGCTGGATCGCGGTCGAGATCAAGCGGGTCGGCACGATCGACGCCGTCGAGCAGCTCACCCGCTATCTCGCCCGCATCCGCCTCGACCCGGCCATGGCCGGCTGCCAGGGGGTTCTGGCCGCCCAGACAGTCAAGCCCCAGGCGCGTGTGCTCGCGGAGTCGCGCGGGTTACGCTGGGTCGAGGTCGACCTCGCCGAGCTGCGCGGCGAGCGCGTCCCGGCCCTGACCCTCTTCGCGGCATGAGCGAGGCGGTCCTCACCGAGGCGTCCAGCGGCGTTCTGCTCATCACGCTCAACCGGCCCGAGGCCCGCAACGCGGTCAACCTCGCGATTGCCCAGGGCATCGCCGCGGCGCTCGACCGGCTGGACTGCGAGGCCGAGCTGCAGGTCGGGATCCTCACCGGTGCGGGGGGCGCATTCTGCGCCGGGATGGACCTGAAGGCGTTCATCTCCGGCGAGCATCCGTTCGTCGAGGGGCGCGGCTTCGCCGGCTTGGTGCAGGCCCCGCCGCGCAAGCCGCTGATCGCGGCGGTCGAGGGCTTCGCCGTCGCCGGCGGCTTCGAGATCGCGCTGGCGTGCGACCTCATCGTCGCCGCGCGCGACGCGCGGCTGGGGATCCCGGAGGTCAAGCGCTCGCTCGTGGCGGCGGGCGGCGCGCTGCTGCACCTGCCCAAGCGGATCCCGTACCACCTCGCGATGGAGCTCGCGCTCACCGGCGACCCGATCGACGCCGCCCGCGGCTATGAGATCGGCGTCGTCAACCGGCTCGCCGAGCCGGGGGAGGCCGTCGCCGCCGCGCGGGAGCTCGCGGCCGCCATCGCCCGCAACGGCCCGCTGGCGCTCGACGCCTCCAAGCGCATCATCCGCTCCGCCGTCGACTGGCCGGAGTCCGAGGCCTGGCAGCGCCAGGGCGAGATCGCCGGCCCGGTCTTCGGCTCCGAGGACGCCCGTGAGGGCGCGACCGCCTTCGCCGAGAAGCGCGACCCGGTCTGGCGCGGGCGGTGATGGACGCCCGAACGTCAACTGCTGCTGGTGGGAACGGCGGCGTCGCCGAACGTCGCTCCACCCCCTTCTGAGGGTGGGGGCCGTCGGCGTTCGCGGCGCCGCCCGCGCCCGCCGGCGGCTACGCCGGCGCCCGCCCCAGCACCACGAACAGCGGGTCGTCGCCGGTCGGCGGCGCCTCGTCGTGCACGCCGACGAAGCCGCTGCCCTCCAGGTAGCCGCGGACGAGCGCGACGTGGTCGGCGTCTGAGCCCGACAGCCACGGGCGCACCGCCTTGGTCGGAAAGCAGCGGTTCGAGAAGGAGACGATCGCGACCCCGCCGGGGCGCAGGACGCGCCGGATCTCGGCAAAGACCTCGAGCGGGCGCGTGAGGTACTGGACGCTGACCGCGCAGACCGCCGCGCCGAACGCCCCGTCGCCGAACGGCAGCGCGGGGTCTGCGTTGAGGTCGTGGATCAGGTGGCGGGCGAGCTGCGGGTTGTCCTCCATCTCGGCCGCGTTGAGGCCGAGGCCGGTGACCGGGCCGAGCGCGGGGTCCTCCGGCAGATGCGAGCGCCACGAGGACATGAGGTCGAGGATCGGCTCGCCGCGCGGCAGCTCGCGGTCATAGAGGGCGCGCAGCGCCTCGATCGCGCCCGCCTCGATGTGCACCACCTTGCGCTCGACGAGGTAGAAGGCCGGGTCGGGCGCGGGGTCCAGGCGGTCGAGCTCGGCCACCGGGTCACTCGCCCCAGAGCGTGGCGAGCAGCCGCCGCGGGCCGCCGCGGTCGCGGTGCTCGCAGAGGTAGATCCCCTGCCAGGTGCCGAGCGCGAGGCGCCCGCCGGCCACCGGCAACGAGAGCGACGGGCCGAGCAGCGACGCCTTGATGTGCGCCGGCATGTCGTCGGGCCCCTCGTCGGTGTGCGTCCAGTAGGGCGCGTCCTCGGGCACCGCCTCGTCGAACCACGCGCCGAAGTCCGCCCGCACGTCGGGCGACGCGTTCTCGTTGAGGGTGAGCGAGGCGGAGGTGTGGAGGATGAGCAGGTGGGCGAGCCCGACGCCCATCCCGCCGAGCTCGGGCAGCGCGCCGACCACGTCGCGGGTGATCAGATGGAAGCCCCGTGGCCGGGCCGGCAGGGGAATCTCGCGCTGGAGCCACAC
>JALYMV010000266.1 GCA_030773575.1 Actinomycetota bacterium | reverse complement strand
GGCGGCCTTCGGCCTGGCCTCGGCGCTCATCGGCGGCCTGCGCCGGCCGCTCGACGACCTGCTCGGCGCGACCGGGCGGCTCGCCGCCGGCGACCTCGACGCGCGGGTCAAGCCCGCGGGGCCGGTCGAGCTGCGCGACCTCGCCTCGTCCTTCAACGCCATGGCCGGAGACCTCGAGGGAGCCCGCGCGGAGATCGAGGAGCAGCGGCGGCGGCTCGCCACCGTGGTCGAGAGCCTCGGCGACGCGCTCGTCGTCACGGACGCCGACGGCGTCGTCGAGGAGGTCAACCCGCGCGCCGCCGACCTCGTCCCCGAGCTCGAGCCGGGCCGCAGCCTCGCCCGCGACCCCGGCCCCCTGCCGCCGCTCGAGCTCGCACTCGAGGGCGAGACGCAGGTCGAGCACGGCGGGCGCGCCCTCTCCGTCCAGGCGGCGCGCCTGGGCCCGGAGCGTGGAGACGGCGTGGTCTTCACCGTCCGCGACGTCTCCGAGCGCGCGCGGCTCGAGCGGCTCAAGAGCGAGTTCGTCGCCACCGCCTCCCACGAGCTGCGCTCGCCGCTGACGTCCATCAAGGGGTTCGTCGAGCTGCTCGGGGCGTCCCGGTCGCTGACCGCCAAGCAGCGGGAGTTCGTCGAGATCATCCTGCTCTCCACCAACCGGCTCGTCGACCTCGTCAACGACCTGCTCGACGTCGCCCGCGTCGAGGCGGGCCGGCTGGAGATCCACCGGCGGCCCACGTCGCTGGGCGGGGTCGTCGGGGAGGTGGCGATGCTGATGCGCCCGCGGATCGACGACGCCCGCCAGCGGCTCGAGCTCGACCTCGCGCCCGACGTCCCGTCCGCGGACGCAGACCCGGCCCGAGTCCGCCAGATCATCACCAACCTCCTCACGAACGGCCACCTCTACACCCCGGCGGAGGGCCGCCTGCGGGTGTCGGTCTTCGAGGACGGGGGCGCCGTCGCGGTCGCCGTCGCCGACACGGGCCGCGGCATGGACGCCGGCCAGGTCGAACGCGTCTTCGACCGCTTCTACCCAGCGGGCGCCAACCCGACCGGCGGGCCGTCCGGCTCGGGGCTCGGCCTCTCGATCGTCCGCTCGCTGGTCGACCTCCACGGCGGCTCGATCGACGTCGAGTCCGAGCCGGGTCGCGGCACGACGTTCACGGTGCGGCTGCCCAAGGCGACGGTCGGCGACGCCCGCTCGCCGCGTGCGCTGCTGCACGGCCGCCGGGTCCTGGTGGTCGACGACGACCCGTCGATCGCCCGGCTGATCGCCACCCAGCTCGAGCCGTGGGAGGTCGAGACGGTGCTCGTCGCCTCGGGCGAGGAGGCGATCGAGCGGCTGCGCGCGGAGCGCCTCGACGCGGTGACGCTCGACATCCTCATGCGCGGCATGTCGGGCTTCGAGGTCCTGCGCGCGGTCCGCGAGGACCCCGAGCTGCGCGACACCGCGATCGTCGTCGTCTCCGTCTTCTCCGGCCGCGAGGCGCTCGCCGGCGAGTGGGTGGTCTCCAAGCCGATCGACGCCGACGAGCTGACGGGCGCGCTCGGCTCGGCGATGCTCGCCGGGCGCACGCGGCTGCTGGTCGTCGGTCGTGAGTCGATCCGGCCCCGGATCGGCGAGGCGCTCGACCGCCTCGGCATCGAGCACGACTGGGCCTCCAACGGCCCGGCGGCCACCCGGCTGTGCGCCGCGCGGCGCTACGAGGTCGCGCTCGTCGACGCCGGCCTCGACGCGCCGCAGGACGTCGTCGCGGCAATCGAGCTGCGCGGACGACGGGAGAAGCGCGCGGTCCTCGTGTTCTCCGACCGCGCCGGCGCGGCGGGTTTGGCGCGCCTGGACGCCGAGCCGCTGGGGATCGAGGCGGCGGGCGCAGCCGTCCTTGCGGCGTTGGGCGAGGAGGTCGGCGCCGGGTAAGGTTCGCCGTCGCGCCGGGGGCTGGGGAACAGACGATGCTGCACGAGTCATCTCCTGAAGAGACGATCGCCGAGTTGCGTGCCGAATTGGCGCGCCACGAGCGGCAGGCCGCCGACCACCAGCGCCAGCTCGAGCGCTACGCCGCCGACCTCCGCGAGACCTTCAAGCAGGAGCGCGCCGCGACCATGGAGCTTCACCGCTCCTACGTCGCGACGGTCCGCGCGCTGGCCAACGCGGTCGAGGCGCGCGACGCCTACACGGGCAAGCACGCCGAGCGGGTGGCCGCCTACGGCGTGGAGATCGCCCGCGCCGTCGGCCTGCAGCTCACCGAAGCGCCGGAGATCGAGTTCGGCTTCCTGCTCCACGACGTCGGCAAGGTCGCGGTCCCCGACGCGATCCTCTTCAAGGCGGACCGCCTGACGCCGGACGAGTTCCGGCTGATCGCCCGCCACCCCGAAATCGGAACGGAGATCCTGCGCGACGTCGAGTTCCTCGGCGAGGCCAAGCACGTCGTGCGCAGCCATCACGAGCGCTGGGACGGCGAGGGCTACCCGGACGGCCTGGCCGGCGAGGCGATCCCACTTCCGGCGCGGGTCTTCGCGGTCGCCGACACCCTCGACGCGCTCACCACCGACCGGCCCTACCGGCCCGCGTCGCCGTGGTCGGTCGCCCGCGAGGAGATCCGCTCGAAGGCCGGCACGCAGTTCGACCCCGCCGTGGTCGACGCCTACGACCGCGTGCCCGACGACACGCTCCGGGTGATCCGGGACCGCCTGGCATGACCCGGACGATCCTGATCGTCGACGATGACCCGCTCATCCGCAAGCTGATCGCCACCACGCTCGAGGACGTGTCGGGCTTCCGGCTCGTGGAGGCCGGCGACGGCGAGGAGGCGGTGGGGACCGCGGTGGCCGAGCGGCCGGAGATCGTCTTCCTCGACATCGACATGCCACGCCTCAACGGCCTCGAGGCCTGCCGGAAGATCCGCGCCGACCCGGTGACCGCGAGCGCGACGATCGTGATGCTCACGGCGGCCTCCGACGACCATGTCGAGTACTCCTCGCGCCAGGCGGGCGCCGACGTCTTCCTGACCAAGCCATTCTCGCCGCTCGACCTCCTCCGGCTGGTCGACCGGCTCGGCGGCGGCGAGCCGGACTTCGGCGGCTAGTACCGGCCCGCAATTACGCACGGTTCCGGCGGCCGTCGATCACCGTCTGAACGCCACCCGCTGACCGGTCATGTGCCTGAGGCACACTCCCGGATCACCGTGCGGCGTCAGCCGGCGTCGACGACCCTCGGGCGACCGCGCGTACTTACGTGGACCGGCACTAGTGAGCCGCTGCCGAGACTCCCGCGGTCGCCGCGGGAGCCTCGCCGCGCGGTGCGGGAGGAACCGGCCGACGGGCTCGCGTCCGGTCTGGCGGCCTGGGATCGTCTGATGGGTGTGAGCCCCTTCGATGACCTCCTACACGAGCAGACCGCCCCGCTGCGCCGCCGGGTCTGCCGCCTGCTCGGCGACCCGGACCTCGCCGAGGACGTGACGCAGGAGGCGCTTCTGCGCGCCTGGCGCGCGGCGCCCCGGGACCTCGGCCCGGAGCGGACGCGGGCCTGGCTGCACCGGACGGCCACGAACCTTGCCGTCGACGAGCTGCGCCGACGGCGCCGGCGCGCGGAGCTGCCGCTG
>JALYMV010000265.1 GCA_030773575.1 Actinomycetota bacterium | reverse complement strand
GGCGCTCAGCCTGGACGCCCACCGCGCCGGCTTCCGGCCCCTGGTGCCCCGGCTGAACGCCGGGGAACGGGAGCCGTTCGTCTTCCGCCCGGCCACCTCGGACGACCTGCCGTTCATCATGGAGATGTACCACCAGGCCACCGCCCGCTCGGTCGTCGCCTCGCTCCGCGATGAGGCGCTCTGGCGCTTCGACATCGAGGGCCGGAGCGAGAAGAGCGGTAACGGCAGGGAGTTCCGCGTGATCGAGGCGAGGGAGCGGCCGGGGGAGCCGCTCGGCCTGGTGATCCACTCGCGGAAGCTGTGGGGGGCGGAGGTCGGCGTCCGCCTCTACGAGGTGAAGGCCGGCGTGCCCCTCCTGGCGGTCACTCCCAGCCTGCTGCGCTACCTGGACAACGTCGGTGCCTCCTACGCCCAACGCGATGGGGAAGAGTTCGCGACGCTCGATTTCAACCTCGGCGAGCAGCATCCGGTCTACGAGACCATCCCGGACCGGCTGCCGAAGATCGGCCTCCCCTACGCCTGGTTCATTCGCGTTCCCGACCTGCCGGCGTTCCTGCGCCGCATCGCTCCCGCCCTGGAGCGGCGCCTCGCCGCGTCGGCCCAGGCCGGCTTCACGGGCGACCTGACGCTCAGCTTCTACCGCAGCGGGCTCCGTCTCCGCTTCGACGAGGGCCAGATCTCGGCCGAGGCGTGGATGCCCGAGCGGATCGAGGCGGGCGACGCCGCCTTCCCCGACCTCACCTTCTTGCAGCTCCTCTTCGGCTTCCGGTCGCTGGACGAGCTCCGCTACGCCTTCCCCGACTGCTCCGTCGCCACGGACCAGGCCCGCGCCCTCCTGCCCGTCCTGTTCCCGAAGAAACCCTCCCACGTCTGGTCCGGCGGATAGGTGAGGATCGCGCACGCGGCCGTGGCCTCGCCCGCCCCCGGAAGCCCGTCGGCGCCGCACTCCGGCCGGCGCCTCCGAACCCAACCCGACCCGATCCCGTAGCGGGCGCGACACCAATCGTTCACCGTTTCGTCACATCTCGTTCACAGGTCCGTCTCATTCCCGGCCTACACTAGCACTGTCGCGAACAGTGTTCGGCACAGCGTGCCGTTTCGGACCCTCGGGGAAGCCCGCCGACGGTGGCTCGGCCTCGATCGCGCTCGCGCCGTGCCGGGAAGCCGCCAGCGAGCAAGGGAGACAGATCGGATGCGCATCGGACGAAGCCGCACCGACGCCGCCACGGGGGCCGACGGGGAAGAGACCGCCATCATCCGGGCCGAGGGCGTGGTCAAGACCTACGACACCGGCACCGCCAAGCTTACCGTCCTCAAGGGCCTCGATGTCGCCGTCCAGCGCGGCGAGATGGTCGCCGTGATGGGTCTCTCCGGCTGCGGCAAGACCACCCTCCTCAACTGCCTCTCCGGCCTCGACACCGTCGATCAAGGCCGCGTCCTGATCGAAGGCCAGGACTTGGCCAGGCTCTCCGACCGCAAGCGGACCGACTACCGGGCGCGCCGGATGGGTTTCGTCTTCCAGGTCTACAACCTGCTGCCGGTCCTCTCCGCCGTCGAGAACGTCGAGCTGCCGCTGCTCGTCTCCGGCGTGCGGCCGAAGGAGGCACGGGAGAGATCCCTCGCCGCCCTGGAGACGGTCGGCCTCGCGAAGTGGGCCAAGCACCGCCCGGTGGAGCTCTCCGGCGGGCAGCGGCAGCGGGTGACGATCGCCCGCGCCCTGGTCAACGACCCGGCCACCGTCTGGGCCGACGAGCCGACCGGCGCCCTCGACTCCAAGACCGCCGCCGAGATCATGGACCTGATGCGGGAGCTGAACCGTTCGCGCGGCCTCAGCTTCGTCCTCGTCACCCACGATCCGGGCGTCGGCGCCCAGTGCGACCGCGTCATCAAGATGCGCGACGGCGTCATCGTCGCCGACGCCCCCTCGACCGGGGACGCCGCCGACCTCGCCGCCGACTAGCCTCAGGCCCGGCCACGTCAGCGGCGAGGGTAAGAAGGCATCTCGGACGGTCCCACCAGCGACAAGGATGAACCCACGATGGACGATCTCTTCGGCATCTCGATGACCACGATCATGCTGGTCCTGCTGGCGCTGCTGGCGGTCTGCCTGCTCTCGGTCGCCTGGGTCGCCTGGCGGCGCCCGGTCATCTTCAAGCTCGGCGTGCGCAACATCCCCGGCCGCCGCGCCCAGACCTCGCTGATCGTGGTCGGGCTGATGCTCTCGACCATGATCATCGCCGCCGCCCTCGGCACCGGCGACACGATCGACTACTCGATGAGCGCCGACGTCTACGACAACGTCGGCCACGTCGACGAACTCGTCGTCGCCAGCCAGAGCGACGAGGCCACCGTCGACCTCGAAGCCAGCATCCCCTTCGACGCCGCTGCCCTCGCCGCCGTGGACGCCGCCGTCGCCGGTGACGCCAACGTGGACGGCGTGCTGCCGGTCCTCGAAGCGCGCGGCCCCATCACCAACGGCGCCAGCCAACTCGCCGAGCCGGACATCCTGATGACCGGCCTCGACCCGGCCCGCCTGGAGCAGTTCGGCGGCCTCAAGGGCACCGACGGCAAGACGATCGACTTCGCCGCCCTCGACGCGTCCGGCGTCGTCCTCAGCCAGGACCTGGCCGAGAAGCTGGACGCCAAGATCGGCGACGGGATCACCCTCTACTACGCCAACCAGCCCGCCGAGCGCACCGTCGCCGCGATCGCGTCCGACGCCTACCTTGGCGGCGCCCGCCGCGCCCGCACCAGCGGCCTGACCATGCCCGGTCTGGCCATGCCCCTCGCCGCCCTCCAGGACCTCACCGGCCAGCCCGGCAAGCTGACCTCCATCGCCGTCTCCAACACCGGCGGCGTTCGCGATAGCCTGGAGCCCACCGACGCCGTCGTCGCCAAACTCCGAACCGCCCTCGCCGGCCAGGGGCTCGGCGTCGACCCGCTCAAGCAGGACCTGGTCGACACCGCCAACTCCTTCGCCACCGTCTTCACCGGCCTCTTCCTGGTCCTCGGTCTCTTCTCCGTGGCCGCGGGCGTGCTCCTGATCGTCCTCATCTTCACCATGCTCGCCTCGGAGCGCCGCTCGGAGATGGGCATGGAGCGCGCCGTCGGCGCCCAGCGCCGCCAGCTCATCCAGCAGTTCGTCGCCGAAGGCAGCGGCTACGCCATCCTCGCCGGCATGGTCGGCGCCGGCCTCGGTGTCCTTGCCGCCCTCGGCATCGCCCACGGCATGAAGCCCATCTTCGGCCAGTACGTGCCGATTGAGCCCCAGGTCACCCCCCGCTCGCTGGTCGTGGCCTACTGCCTCGGCGTCGTGATCACCTTCCTCACGGTCGTCGGCTCCTCCTGGAAGATCAGCCGCCTCAACATCGTCGCCGCC